>NZ_JBHVXZ010000003.1:0-183419 GCF_042881395.1 Amycolatopsis sp. NPDC058278
CCCCGCCCCACCCCCGATCCGCGGGCGCCGGCGGGCGCGGCCGCGCGCCCGCCCGCGGCCGACCGAGCCCCCCCCCCCGCGCGGCGCCCCCACCTCGACACCGGCGTCCCGGCCGGGGACAACGCCGAGCTGCTGCGCACCGACCTCGCCCTGCACCGGGCGATCTACCGGTGCGTGCACAACCCGTTCCTCGAGGACACGCTGATCCGGTACGACAACCTCGCGACGCGGATCTGGTGCGTGTTCGTGCCCCGGCTGTCCGGGATGGCCGGCCACGTCGACGAGCACGTCCCGCTCCTCACCGCGATCATCGAAGGTGACGCCGAGAAGGCCGCCGCGTTGACGCTGGAGCACGTCACCGGGTTCGAGGCCGCCATCCGGGCGTTGATCTAGACCGCCAGCCGGGTCCGCACCCAGTCGTGGAAGGCGCCGATGTGGTGCTCGCTCGGCACGAGCACCCCGCCGTTGGCGTACGCACGCGAGTCCATCGCCAGCTGGCAGCGTTCGCACGCTTCGAAGTCCTGCAGGTTGACGCGGTGGAACAGCTCCACCGACCGGGTCAGGTCCGTGCCGGATTCGACGACTTCGGGCAGGTAGAGCCAGTCGCAGCGGACCAGCGTCCGGTCCGGGGCGAGCGGGAACATCCGGTGCAGGATCACGTGGTCCGGGACCAGGTTGACGAAGACGCCCGGTTTGATGGTGATCGCGTAGTACTTGCGGTCCTGGGCGTCGGTGACGCCGGGGAGGCGGTCGACGCCTTCGCTGCCGTCGACGGTGAAGCCCTTGATGTCACCGCCGAATTCGGCGCCGTGGCCGACGTAGTACTGCGCGGCGTAGCCGTCGGCGAACTCCGGGAGGACTTCGGTGAGCTCCGGGTGGATCGTCGCGCAGTGGTAGCACTCCATGAAGTTTTCGATGATCTGTTTCCAGTTGGCCTTCACGTCGTACTCGATGCGCTTGCCCAGCGCCAGGCCGTCGATGCCGTAGGCGTCGATCTCGTTGGCGCTGCCGAGCCGTTCGGTGACCGCGCCGACGACGGTCTCTTCGAACGACGGCGGCTCGTCGGCCAGGCAGACCCAGGCGTAGCCGAGCCATTCCCGCAGGTGGAGCTTCGTCAGGCCGAACTCGGTGCGGTCGACGTCCGGCATCCCGGTGAGGTTGGGCGCGGCGATCAGCTTGCCGTCGAGGCCGTACGTCCAGGCGTGGTACGGGCACTGGAAGGCGCGCTTGACCGTACCGCTCTCCGAGGTGCACAGCCGGGCGCCGCGGTGGCGGCAGACGTTGAGGAACGCGTTCAGCCGCCCGTCCCGGCCCCGCGCGACGAGCACACTCTCCTTGCCGATCTGCACGGTCTCGAACGACCCGGGACCGGCGAGGTCGGCGCTGCGCACGGCGCAGAACCAGTCCGCCTCGAAGATCTTCGCCTGCTCCAGCGCGAAGACCGCCGGATCGGTGTAGGAGCTGCCAGGCAAGGTGGCGAGCAGGCTCGGCGGCAGGTCGGTTGTGGTCACCGGCGTGGTCCTCTCCGCGGATCAGGACGGGAGTAGTTGCGCAGAACGCGGCTTGTTGCACACTCCGCACCAGAGTGACTCCCGCCCCAACCCCCTGTCAACCCGAACTTTTCAACCCCGCCAAGCCTTTCACCCACACGGCGTGACCACAGGGTCAACTCGCGTGATGGAACAGTCGACACGCGTGATCAGAGGGTCGACACGGACTTGGAGTTGCCCCGGTGAGGCGGACACGGGTTTTCAGGCAGGTGGGGTTTGAGCGTAGTTGGTTCGGGTTTCGGCTGGCGTGTTCTGGCCGATGGTGGAGTGCAGCCGCTTGTGGTTGTAGTAGTGCAGGTAGCGGAACACGTCTTGGCGGGCTTGGGTGCGGGTGCGCCAGATGGTGGCGCCGATCTCGGTCTTCAGCGTGGCGAAGAAGGCTTCGGCGACCGCGTTGTCGTAGCAGGACCCGACCCGTCCGACCGACGGGCGGATCTTGTGTTCGGCGAGGGCGGTGCGGAACTGGCCGGAGGTGTATTGGACGCCGCGGTCGGTGTGGAACACCGCTTGGGGCTGGATGAGGTCGCGGGCGGTGGCGAGGTCGATGGCGTCGCAGACCAGGTCGGTGCGCATGTGGTCGGCCATGGCGTGGCCGACGATTTCGCGGGTGTGCAGGTCGATGACGGTGGCCAGGTAGAGCCAGCCTTCGAAGGTGGGCAGGCAGGTGATGTCCCCGACCATGCGCAGTCCCGGCGCCGATGCGGTGAAGTCGCGGCGGATCAGATCGGCCACGGGGGTGACCGGGCCGGCCGCAGGGCGAGTCAGGCTGCGTCTTTTGCGGCGGGTGATCCCGGCCAGGCCGTGTTCGCGCATCAGCCGCTCCACCCGCTTGTGGTTCACGGTGTGGCCGCGGCGGTGCAGTTCCGCGGTGACACGGGGCACCCCGTAGGCACCACGATGCTCGGCATGGATGCTGGTGATCAGGGTGACCAGTTCGGCTTCGGCCTCCGCTCGTGCGTTGCGGGTCTGCTCGGCGGCGACCCATTCGTGGAAGCCCTGCCGGCGCAGGCCCAGGACCCGGCACAACCGCTGGACACCGAACTCGGTGCGGTGTTCGGAGATGAATCGGTAGCGGTAGATCATCGATCCATCTCGCGCGCAAAATAGGCGGCCGCTTTCCGCAGGATCTCCTTCTCTTTCTGCAGCTCAGCGACCTGCTTCCGCAACCGCGTCACCTCATCGGTCACCGCCGGATCCTCCAGCGGCGGCCCGGCCTCGGCGGCCTGCTTGGCCACGTTCACCCACGACCGCAGGGTTTCGTGATTGACCCCGAGTTCGCGGGCGATCTGCCGCAACGGACGGTCACTCGAGTTCACCAGCTCGATCGCGTCACGACGGAACTGCTCCGGATACTTTGACCTGCGAGACACCAGGACATCCTCCCTCCAGACCACTGTCTGGAATCAAGGTGTCCAGCCCCACGGGGCAACTCCACGAGTTCCGGCTTCAATCACGCGAGTTCTGTCGGGGATCACGCGGGGTCCGGGTTCGGGGGTAGGGTGGCGGGGCGCGGTGCGGGCCGCGCCCCGTCCGCGGAAAGGGCCGAGCCCACCCCCGCTTCACCGCACCACCAGCTCCGCACCTCTTTCCTGCCCGGTGCCGGCGGACCACGGGCGACGAGGGAAGGAGGCACCATGGGCGCGCTGCCCGCGAAACCCAGCCTGGACCAGTTGCGCAAGCGCGCGAAGGACCTTGCGCGCGCCGAAAGCGTCAAACTCGCCGAAGCGCAGTTCCGGATCGCGAGGGACCACGGGTTCCCGAGCTGGCCGAAGCTACAGGCCTACGTCCGGCGCGTCACCGAGCACGGGGAAACCCTGCAGCACCCGTACCACCAGGACGTCGGCTACTACGCCGAGCGCGCGCTCGGCCTGCTCGCCTCGGCCGAGGACGACACGCCCGGCGCGAAGGAGCCGTTCGACCGCTGGAACCAGCCACTCACCCGCGACGGCGCCCGTGCGGTCGTCGCCCGCGAGCACGGTTTCGGTTCCTGGAAGGCACTCCGCGCTCACGTCGAGTCTCTTGTGGACAGTGGTGAGCCGTTCGCCCGCGCGTACCGGGCGATCGAGGCCCGGGATCCCGAGCGGCTCGAAACGCTGCTCGGCGAGTTTCCCGGCCTCGTCGACGCCCGCGGCACCAACGGGAACGACCTGCTCGGCATGGCCGGCGCCACGCACGACGAGCGGCTCAGCCGGATCCTCCTCGACCACGGCGCCGATCCGGCCCGCGGCAACGTCCACGGCTGGACACCCCTGCACCAAGCCGCCTACAGCAACCTGCCGCTCCTGCTCGACCTGCTCCTGCGCCGCGGCGCGCCCGTCGACGTCGCGGCCCGCGGCGACGGCGGCACGCCCCTGGTCGTCGCCCTGTTCTGGGGCCACCGCGAAGCCGCGGAGACCTTGGCCGCGCACAGCCGCGCGCCGGGCAACCTGCGCGTCGCGGCCGGGCTCGGCGACATCGACGCCATCGGCGAACTCCTGACCTCGGGCCGCGGCGGCGCCCACCGCGGTTTCTACCGGCCCCACAGCGGTTTCCCGCGCTGGCAGCCGACGGACGACCCCGCCGAAGTGAGGAACGAAGCCCTCGCCTGGGCGGCGCGCAACGACCGGGTCGACGCCCTCAGGACCTTGGTCGCCCGCGGAGCCGACGTGAACGCCGACGTCTACCGCGGCACCGCGCTGGCCTGGGCGTCGGCGCAGGGCAGGCTCCACGCCGTCCGGACGCTGCTCGACCTCGGCGCCGACGTGAACTTCCGCGGCACGTTCGGCGGCCCGAACCACGGCGAGGGCGTCACGGCGCTGCACCTGGCCGCGCAGTCCGGGCACCTCGACGTCCTCCGCACTCTCGTCGAAAACGGCGCCGACCTCGGCGCGCGGGACGCGATCTTCGGCAGCACGCCCGAGAAGTGGGCGGAGGTGTGCGGGCAGCCGGCCGCACGGGAGCTGCTCAGGTAGACAACCGGAGTCTGTAGTCCGTATCGTCGCAGACGGACTACAGACTCCGTTTTGCCTTCTGGGAGGATCCATGACCACACCCCGCGACGTCTTCACCGCGTTGTCCGACGGAATCAGCGAAGGACGCTTCAGCGAGCTTTCCGCGCTCTACGCCGAAGACACCGTCGTCGAACACCCGCAAGCGGTCCCGCGGCCGACGCGCCTCCACGGCTGCGACGCGGTCCACGAGCGGTTCACCGGCGTCCTCGCCGGAGCCCTGCGGCTCAAGCGCAAGAACGTCGCCGTCCACGAGACGACCGACCCCGAGGTGATCGTCGCCGAATACGACTACGACGCCGAGTCGGCCGAAACCGGCCGGACGATCGCAGCAGCCAACATCCAGGTGCTCCGGATCCGCGACGGCCTCATCGTCCATTCCCGCGACTACCACGACTACCTGCGGCTCGCGGTCATCCGCGACGGCGTCGACGACCTGGTCAAGGCCTACGAGCAGGCACCGCCGCGTGAGCTGTCACCGGCCGCCTCGCCGACCTCGGGCACGGTGTTCGAGCAGCTCGTCCACGGCGTGGCGGGCAAGCGCTGGGCTGAACTGCCGGACCTGTACGCCGAGCAAACCCACGTGACGCACCCGTTCCTGCCGGGCGCGCCGGTGCTGCGGACGCGTGACGAGCTGCGAAAGCACTTCGCGGCGGCCAAGGACGTCGGCGTCGACTTCGAGGTCGCGGACCTGGTGACCTACCAGGGCGCCGACCCGGAGGTGCTGATCGGGGAGTTCGCTTACCAAGGCGACTTCGGTGGCGGACGGGTGCGGATCGCGAACATCTTCGCCATGCGCGTCCGCGACGGCCTGATCGTCGAATCGCGCGACTACGGCGACCACCTCGGCGTCGCGGGCGACACCGGGCGGATTCCCGAACTGGCGGCGAAGGTCTAAGCCTCCGCGGCGAGGTCCTCGGGCAGGTCGAACTCGCCGTCGCGAACGCCCTTCACGAACGCGTCCCACTCCCCCGGCGTGAAGACGAGGATCACCCCGTCCGGCTTCGCCGACTGCCGCATCGCCGTGTAGGTGACGCCGTCGGTGTGCTCGATGAACGCGTACTCGACGCAGTCGTCGAGGGTGACGCCTTCGGGCTCGGCCCGGATCCACTCGGCCTTGGTGAAGTCGAGGTGGTGCCGGATGTGCGCCTTGTCGTCGACCGGCTGATCACTCATGTCTCCAGCGTAGCGAAACGACCACCGAACGCACTGAAGGGGACGCCCGGCGCGGGCGTCCCCTTCAGCGTCCTGGAACTGTGTGACCGAACTGTGTTGCCGAAAGAAGGTCAGGCGGTCTCGGTGATCGGCCGGTCCACCCACGACATCAGGTCGCGCAGCTTCTTGCCGGTCGCCTCGATCGGGTGCTGGTTGCCCTGCTCCTCGAGCTTGGTGAAGTTCGGCCGGCCGGCCTCGTCCTCGGCGACCCATTCGCGGGCGAACGTGCCGTCCTGGATCTCGCCGAGGATCTTCTTCATCTCTTCCTTGACCGCCGGCGAGATGACGCGCGGGCCGCGGGTCAGGTCGCCGTACTCGGCGGTGTCGGAGATCGAGTAGCGCTGGCGCGCAATGCCGCCCTCGTACATGAGGTCGACGATCAGCTTCAGCTCGTGCAGCACCTCGAAGTAGGCGATCTCCGGGGCGTAGCCCGCCTCGGTGAGCACCTCGAAGCCGGTCTGCACCAGCGCAGACGCGCCACCGCAGAGCACGGCCTGCTCGCCGAAGAGGTCGGTCTCGGTCTCCTCGGTGAACGTCGTCTTGATGACGCCGGCACGGGCGCCACCGATGGCGGCCGCGTAGGAGAGGGCGAGCGCCTGGGCGTTGCCGGAGGCGTCCTGCTCCACGGCGATGAGCGCCGGGACGCCCTTGCCGTCGACGAACTGGCGGCGGACCAGGTGGCCCGGGCCCTTCGGGGCGACCATGGCGACGTCGACGTTCGCCGGCGGCTTGATCAGGTCGTAGCGGATGTTGAAGCCGTGCCCGAAGAAGAGGGCGTCGCCGTCCTTGAGGTTCGGCGCGATGTCCTGCTCGTAGATGTGGCGCTGCTTGGTGTCCGGCGCCAGGATCATGATCAGGTCGGCCTCGGCCGACGCCTCGGCCGGGGTGAGCACGCGCAGGCCCTGCTCCTCGGCCTTCGCCCGCGACTTGGACCCCTCGGGCAGGCCGATGCGGACGTCGACGCCGGAGTCGCGCAGGCTCAGCGAGTGGGCGTGGCCCTGGCTGCCGTAGCCGATGACAGCGACCTTGCGCCCCTGGATGATCGAGAGGTCGGCGTCGTCGTCGTAGAAGATTTCCACTGCCATGGGGGTTACTGCTTCCTTTCCTGACTTACAAAGTTTCTAGCGCGGTGAAGTTGCGGTGATCGAGCGGGCGCCGCGACCCACCGCGACCATGCCGGACTGGACCAGCTCGCGGATGCCATAGGGCTCCAGCATCCGCAGCAACGCACCGATCTTGTCCGACGTCCCGGTCGCCTCGACGGTGAGCGCCTCCGGGGACACGTCCACCACCTTCGCACGGAAGAGCTGGACGGTTTCGAGGACCTGGCTGCGCACGGTGTTGTCGGCGCGAACCTTCACCAGCAGCAGTTCACGCTGCACGGCGGTCGACTGCTCCAGCTCGACGATCTTGATCACGTTGACCAGCTTGTTGAGCTGCTTCGTCACCTGTTCGAGCGGTAGCTCTTCCACGGCGACCACGATCGTCATGCGGGACACCTCGGGGTTTTCCGTGGGCCCGACGGCGAGGGACTCGATGTTGAAACCGCGCCGGGAGAACAGGCCCGAGACGCGCGCGAGCACACCCGGCTTGTTCTCGACCAGGACACTCAGCGTGTGGACGCTCATCTCAGCGCTCACCTTCCCCAGCGGCTTCCGCGGCGGCTTCGGTCGTCTCGACCGAAACCTCGTCGTCGTCGAACAACGGCCGGATGCCCCGGACCGCCATGATCTCGTCGTTGCCGGTGCCGGCCGCGACCATCGGCCACACCTGGGCATCCTTCCCCACGACGAAGTCGATCACGACGGGGCGGTCGTTGATCTCCATCGCGCGGCGGATGGTGGCGTCGACGTCTTCCTTCGTCTCGCAGCGCAGGCCGGCGCAGCCGAGCGCCTCGGCCAGCAGGACGAAGTCCGGGATGCGGTGCTTGTGCGTCCCGAGGTCGGTGTTGGAGTACCGCTCCGAGTAGAAGAGGTTCTGCCACTGCCGGACCATGCCCAGGTTGCCGTTGTTGATGACGGCGACCTTGATCGGCGCGCCTTCGATGGCGCAGGTGGCCAGCTCCTGGTTGGTCATCTGGAAGCAGCCGTCGCCGTCGATCGCCCAGACCTGCTTGTCCGGGACGCCGAACTGCGCGCCCATCGCGGCGGGCACCGCGTAGCCCATGGTGCCGAGGCCGCCGGAGTTGATCCACGTGCGCGGGTTCTCGTACTTGACGAACTGCGCGGCCCACATCTGGTGCTGGCCGACGCCCGCGGCGTAGACGGCGTCCGGGCCGACGATCTGCCCGATCCGCTCGATGACGTACTGCGGCGACAGCGAACCGTCGTCCGGCCACTCGTAGCCGGCCGGGTAGTTCTTGCGCCAGTCGTCGGCCTGGGTCCACCAGTCGGCCAGGTCGGGCTGGCCGCTGTGGTCGAACTCCGCCTTCACGGCGGTGATGAGTTCGCCGATGATCTCCTTGCAGTCGCCCACGATCGGGACGTCGGCCTTGCGGTTCTTGGAGATCTCGGCCGGGTCGATGTCGGCGTGCACGACCGCGGCGTCCGGCGCGAACGAGGACAGCTGGCCGGTGACCCGGTCGTCGAACCGGGCGCCGAGCGCGATCAGCAGGTCGGCGCGCTGCATGGCGGCGACCGCGGCGACCGTGCCGTGCATGCCCGGCATGCCGAGGTGCTGCGGGTGCGAGTCGGGGAACGCCCCGCGCGCCATCAGCGTGGTGACGACGGGGATGTTCGTCAGCTCAGCGAGTTGCTTCAGCTGCTCGTGCGCCTCGGCCTTGATGACACCACCGCCGACGTAGAGCACCGGGCGCCGCGCCTTGGCGATCAGCTTCGCGGCTTCGCGGACCTGCTTGCCGTGCGGGCGCAGCGTGGGGCGGTAGCCCGGCAGCCGCAGCTCGGTCGGCCAGGAGAACGAGGTCATCTCCTGCAGCACGTCCTTGGGGATGTCCACCAGGACCGGGCCGGGGCGGCCGGTCGAGGCCAGGTGGAACGCCTCGGCGATGGTCCGCGGGATGTCCGCGGGATCCGTGACGAGGAAGTTGTGCTTGGTGATCGGCATGGTGATGCCGCAGATATCGGCTTCCTGGAACGCGTCGGTGCCGATCAGCGCGCGGGACTGCTGGCCGGTGATGGCCACGACCGGGACCGAGTCCATGTTCGCGTCGGCGAGCGGGGTGACCAGGTTGGTCGCGCCCGGACCCGAGGTCGCCATGCAGACGCCGACCTTGCCGGTGGCCTGGGCGTACCCGGTGGCCGCGTGGCCGGCGCCCTGTTCGTGGCGGACCAGGACGTGGCGGACCTTCGTCGAGTCGAGGAGCGGGTCGTAGGCGGGCAGGATGGTGCCGCCCGGGATCCCGAAGACCACCTCGGCGCCGACGGCCTCGAGCGAGCGCACGAGGGACTGGGCGCCGGTGACGCGCACCGGCGTTCCCGCCGGTGGCGCCGGCTTCGGACGTGCTCCGGGCGTTCCGGGCGTCGGCCCGGGCTTCGCGTCGCTGCGCGACGTCGCACTGGTCATCGGATCTGCCTCGTGGGTCTCGGTGTCACTCGTTCGGGTCGGTTTGTGCGGTGGGGCCGGGAATCTCTTCCCTTGGGCAACAAAAAACCCTCGCCGACCGTAAGGTCGCACGAGGGTTCGCGCGTCGACGCAGCGGAAAGTCTTCCCTAAGCGTCGACGCGCTTGGGAAGTACGAGGCCGGTCAGCGGTGTCACGGCGATGACGCTAGACCGAACGCCATGCGGGTGTCAACTCTGCGGGATGGTGTGTCCGCATGCTGGACGCCTTCGCGGCGCACGTCACGTCGTCCCGACCCGGGTTCGGGCCGGGTGTGCGCGCGGTGCACCATTTCCGTGTGGCCGAAAAACAGCAGGACGAAGGCCGGAAGGCCGTCTTCCGCGTCCCCCGCACGTCCTTCATGGCGATCGCCCTCCTGACGATCTGCGTGACGCCGATCGCGCTCGGGGAGATCCCGTACCTGCAGTGGCTCTACATCTTCCCGATCGCGCTGGCGGTGTTCGTGGTCCGCCACCGCACGATCGCGACGCGCTCGGGGCTGGCGGTCCGCACGATGTTCGGCCACCGCGACATCCCGTGGTCGGCGTTGAAGGGGCTCGCGATCACCAAGAAGTCGCGGGTGCAGGCGGTGCTGAAGGACGACACGAAGGTGCCGCTGCCGACCGTGCGGACCCGGCACCTGCCGGTGCTGTCGCTGGTGAGCGACGGGCTGGTCGCCGACCCGAGCGGGGTGCTCGCGGCCGAGGACATCAAGCCCGGGACGTCGGAGACCCCGGCCGGCGAGTAACCCGGCCCCCACCCTCGACGGACCGGCTTCGCCCGGCGGCGTAAATTGGTCCTACCAGTTTCGCTGGCCACCCTTTGACCTGGGAGTTTCCCGTGCCGCCTCTTCGTTCCCGGACCACCACCCACGGCCGCAACGCGGCGGGCGCGCGCTCGCTCTGGCGTGCCACCGGCATGACCGACAGCGACTTCGGCAAGCCGATCGTGGCGATCGCCAACTCCTACACCCAGTTCGTGCCCGGCCACGTGCACCTGAAGGACCTCGGCGAGATCGTCGCGGGCGCGGTCAAGGAAGCGGGCGGCGTCGCGCGCGAGTTCCACACGATCGCCGTCGACGACGGCATCGCCATGGGCCACTCCGGGATGCTCTACTCGCTGCCCTCGCGCGAGATCATCGCCGACTCGGTGGAGTACATGGTCAACGCGCACCAGGCCGACGCGCTGGTGTGCATCTCCAACTGCGACAAGATCACCCCGGGCATGCTCAACGCCGCGATGCGCCTGAACATCCCGGTCGTGTTCGTCTCCGGCGGCCCGATGGAGGCCGGCAAGGCCGTCGTCGTGGGCGGCGTCGCGCAGGCCCCGACCGACCTGATCACCGCGATCGCGGCGTCGGCGAGCACCGAGGTCGACGACGAAGGACTCGACGTCGTCGAGCGCTCGGCGTGCCCGACGTGTGGGTCGTGCTCCGGCATGTTCACCGCGAACTCGATGAACTGCCTCACCGAGGCGCTGGGGCTTTCGCTGCCGGGCAACGGCTCGACGCTGGCGACGCACGCCGCGCGCCGCGCGCTGTTCGAGGAGGCCGGCCGCACGGTCGTCGAGCTGTGCCGCCGCTGGTACGAGGAGGACGACGCGTCGGTCCTGCCGCGCTCGATCGCTTCGAAGGCGGCGTTCGAGAACGCGATGGCGCTGGACATGGCCATGGGCGGTTCGACGAACACGGTGCTGCACGTCCTCGCGGCCGCCCAGGAGGGCGAGGTCGACTTCACGATCGCCGACATCGACGCGATCGGCCGCCGCGTGCCGTGCCTGTCGAAGGTGGCGCCGAACTCCGACTACCACATGGAAGACGTCCACCGGGCGGGCGGAATCCCGGCGATCCTCGGCGAGCTGTACCGCGGCGGCCTGCTCAACACCGACGTGTGGTCGGTGCACTCACGTGACCTCGAGTCGTGGCTCGGTTCCTGGGACATCCGGGCGGCTTCGCCGTCTTCCACGGCGGTCGAGCTCTTCCACGCGGCCCCGGGCGGGGTCCGCACGACGCAGGCGTTCTCGACTTCGAACCGCTGGTCATCGCTGGACACGGACGCGGCGGGCGGCTGCATCCGCGACGTCGAGCACGCGTACACGAAGGACGGCGGCCTGGCGATCCTGCGCGGCAACCTCGCGGAGAACGGCGCGGTGATCAAGGCGGCGGGCATCGACGAGGACCTGTGGCACTTCGAGGGCCCGGCGCGGGTGCTGGAGAGCCAGGAGGAAGCGGTGTCGGCGATCTTGAAGAAGGAGATCCAGCCGGGCGAGGTCCTGGTGATCCGCTACGAGGGCCCGGCGGGCGGCCCGGGCATGCAGGAGATGCTGCACCCGACGGCGTTCCTCAAGGGCTCGGGCTTGGGCAAGAAGTGCGCCCTGATCACGGACGGCCGGTTTTCCGGCGGCTCATCGGGCATTTCGGTGGGCCACATCTCCCCGGAGGCGGCGGCGGGCGGCCTGATCGGCCTGGTGGAGAACGGCGACCGCATCCTGCTGGACATCCACGAGCGCCGCCTCGAGCTGCTGGTGGACGAGTCGGTGCTGGCGGAGAGGCGAGCGAAGATGGAGGCGTCCGAGAGGCCGTGGCAGCCGAAGGACCGCCAGCGCCCGGTGACGGCGGCTTTGCGCGCGTACGCCCGGATGGCGACATCGGCGGACACGGGCGCGGTCCGCGACGTGAACAAGTAGCCCTGGCTCGAGAAGGCCGTCCTGGTTCGCCGGGGCGGCCTTCCGGCATTCAAAGCCTGGCTGCGACGGCCATGCTTGAGCCGCTTTTTCGGCCTCCCAGGTACCTCAGCCGCGAGGGGGACCCCCGATTTCAACGTTACCGGAGCGCACCGACAATTCCGGACCCGCGAACCGCAGTTGTCCACAGCTCCGCTCCGAGCCGACCAGTTATCCCCAGGCCGGCGCTACCGAAGCGGCCAACCGCGGGTCCGTCCCGCCAGTACCGTCTTCCCGAACCGCTACAGGGAATCTCCCGGCCGGGCAGGGTGTGGAGACGGTTCTCCTGGACGGTAAATCCGTAGTCCACGTTGATGCAGACAGCGACATGTTCCGACTATGGGCCGTCGACGACCAACCGCCGATCGCGGTGAACGACTGGGGCTCCGGCCGCCACGGCCCCGGCGACAAGCGCCAGAATCGACCCATTCGATGGGACCCATGACAATCACATGGTCAATGGGCGCTGCGCCCGCCCCGCAACCAGGCCAAAAGCCTTTACCTGCCCCCTACGCCGCGAGGGGGACCCCCGATTTCAACATTACCGGAGCGCACCGACAATTCCGGACCCGCGAACCGCAGTTGTCCACAGCCCCGCTCCAAGCCGCCGAGTTGTCCCCACCCCGAGCCGACACGACCTCGGCACGGCGAAATCGCTACCGCGTCAGAACAATGACCACGACAGCCGCGGCGGCCGCGAGCAGCAGCGAGACCAACCCCAACGGCAACGGCCGCTTCCGCCAAGGCGTGTTCCGCTCCAGCGAAATCGGCCCGGAGCCGGTGAACAGCAGGCTCAGCGCCGAAGCCGCCAGCAGCAGCTCGAACTCGAACCCCTGCCCCGAACCCTCGAAGAACCCGCCGCGGAACTTCGCGTACACCGCATTGGCCGCCACCCCGAGCAAGCCGGCCGCGGCCAGCGGCGTGAACAGCCCGACGATCACCAGCACGCCACCACCGACTTCGGTGATTCCCGTGATCCACGACAGCAGCGTCGTCTGCTTGTGGTAGCCGTACGTCTCCAGCACCCGCGCGAACCCGCCGATGCCCGGCCCGCCGAACAGGCCGAACAGGTGCTGCAGGCCGTGCGCTCCCATGGTCACGCCGAGCGCCAGCCGCAGAATCAGCAGGCCGAGCCCGAGGCCTCCCTGGCGCGGGGTGTCGTCCGGCCGATCGTCCTCGACGCCCGACAGGAGGCTGGTGGGCTGCTGCGAAACGTCGTCTCCACTGCTCACCCGCGCAGGTTAGGCGATCGCCGCGGGCCTGGCGAGCTCAGTATTCGCCGTGCACCAGGTTGTCCGGCAGCTCGCCGCCGGCGTACCGGGCGATCTCGGCCGCGGCGACGGCGTACGACCGGCCCCGAACCCCGCGCACGGCCCCGCCGACGTGCGGCGTCAGCAGCAGTCCCGGCGCCGTCCACAGCGGGTGCCCGGCGGGCGGCGGCTCGGGGTCGGTGACGTCGAGGGCGGCCCGCAGCCGGCCCGTGGTCAGTTCGGCGACCAGGGCGTCGGTGGCCACGACGGCGCCGCGCGAGACGTTGACCAGCACCGCACCGTCGCGCATCCGGGCCAGGAACTCCGCGTCGACCATCCCGCGTGTGCGGGAGGTCAGCGGCACCATCAGCACCACGACGTCGTGCAGCTCGAGCAGCCCGGGCAGCTCACGCACGCCGTGCACGCCCTCCCGCGCGGTCATCCCGACCATCGTGCAGCGCGCGTCGAACGGCTCGAGCCGGCGTCGCAGGTGCTGTCCGAGGTCGCCGGCGCCGACGACGAGCACGCGCTTGCCCTGCAGCGTGTCCGCCGTCTGCCGCTCCCACCGGCCTTCGCGCTGCGCCGCGGCGAAGACGTCCAGCTTCCGGTAAATCGACAGCAGCGCCGCGACGACCCACTCGGCCGTGCTCCCGCCGTGCGCGCCGCGGCAGGTGGAGAGCAGGACGCCGTCGGGCACTTTGCCGACCCAGTCCTCGGCGCCGGCGGACAACAGCTGGATCAGCTTCAGGTTCGGCAGCGTGCGCCACAGCTGCTCCCCCGGCGGGTGCTTGCCGGGGATGAGCACCTCGGCCTTCCCGGCCTCGGGCGGCACCGGTTCGCCCCACTGGTAGCGCACGGGCAGGACCCGCGGGACCTCGGCGAGCACGGTCATGCCCTCGTCGTCGGGCACCAGCACGGTCAGCCTCATGATCTCCAACGTAACCGAGGAGTACTCACCCATGGTTCACGCACCGGCCCTTAGGCTGGGGGATCATGCGCACCCGCTACCGTTCGGCCCTGCTGGCGATCTTGGCCTGCGGCGTCCTGCTGCCCGCCGGGTGCGCGCGGTTCGACGACACCGCGGCGGGCCAGACGTTCAGCCCGGCGCCGGTGCCGAGCCCCGAGTCGCCGCCCGAGGTCCAGGGTCCCGGCGCGGACTCCGGGAGCGACCCCAAGCAGGCGCGGCCCGGCCAGTCGGCCGCGCCGGTGCCGCCGCCGCAGGGCTGCAAGGACTTCGACCCGTCGGTGATCGCGACCTGTCTGGACACCGTCGCCGCGGTCGCCGGCCTGCCGGGTGACGGCTCCACGCCCAGCGCGCTGGCCGGCGAGCGCAAGAGCGGCCGCGTCGTGCTGGCGACGAGCGGCAAGGACGCGACGGACTTCGCGAAGCTCGACGTCCAGGCGGCCGGTGACGGCGGCCTGACCGGGCTCGCGCTGTCGCCGTCGTACGTCGAGGACCAGCTGGTGTTCGCCTACGTCACGACCGCGACCGACAACCGCGTCGTGCGGTTCGCCAAGGGCCAGTCGCCGAAGCCGGTGCTCACCGGCATCCCGAAGGGCACGTCCGGCAACCGCGGCACGATCGGCACCGACAACCGGGGCGCGCTCCTGGTCGCGACCGGCGACGGGGGCAACCCGGCCGCCGCGGCCGACCCGAACTCCCTCGCCGGGAAGCTGCTGCGCATCGACACCTCAGGCAAGGCCGCGGCGGGCAACCCGAACGGCTCGCTCGTGGTGGCGGCCGGCCTGCACGCGCCGGGCGGGGTGTGCGCGTCGGCCGACGGCGGCCGCGTCTGGGTCACCGACCGCCTCGCCGACAAGGACGCCCTCTACCGGATCCAGGCCGGCCAGCCGCTGGCGACGCCGGCGTGGACGTGGCCGGACAAACCGGGTGTCGCGGGCTGTGCCGACTTCGTCGACGCCAACGGCTCGCTCTCGGTCGGCACCGCACTGGCCGGCAACCTGCAGAACCTGCCGGTCAGTCCGGACGGGGCGATCAGCGGCAAGCCGACGGTCAGCCTCGACGGGAAGACCGGCAAGCCACCGCTGACGTACGGGCGGCTCGCCGGCATGAGCATGATCAACCCGCAGCTGGCGGTGGCGGGCACGGTCAACAAGGACGGCGGCACCCCGGTCTCCAGCGACGACCGCGTCGTGCTGATCACCCCGGCCACGTCCGGCGGCGGCAACGGCAAGGACTGACCTGCGGGTTTTCGCCGGTCGCCGATTATCGACCACGCCGCGCGCGTCCAGGACCGGCCGCGCGCAGCGACCGATCCGCGCACTGCCACGGCCGGTGCCGGACCGCCCTCGCCCGCCGACCGGTCAGCTCAGCGGCTTCAGCTCCACCCGCCGCCCTTCGGCCGACGACGTCAGCCCGGCCTCCGCCACCTGCAGGCCGCGAGCCGCCGAGAAGAAGTCGTACCGGTGTTGCCGTCCGGCGACCACGTCCCGCACGAACTCCTCCCACTGCGCCTTGAAGCCGTTGTCGAACTCGGCGTTGTCCGGCACCTCCTGCCACTGGTCGCGGAAGGGCTCGGTCGCCGGCAGGTCCGGGTTCCAGACGGGCTTCGGCGTCGCCGAGCGGTGCTGGACGCGGCAGCGCCGCAGCCCGGCGACCGCGCTGCCCTCGGTGCCGTCGACCTGGAACTCGACGAGCTCGTCGCGGAAGACCCGCGTCGACCACGACGAATTGATCTGCGCGATGACCCCCGACTCCAGCTCGAAGATGCCGTACGCGGCGTCGTCCGCGGTCGCCGCGTAC
Organism: Amycolatopsis sp. NPDC058278; assembly: GCF_042881395.1. Classification (NCBI taxonomy): domain Bacteria; kingdom Bacillati; phylum Actinomycetota; class Actinomycetes; order Pseudonocardiales; family Pseudonocardiaceae; genus Amycolatopsis; species Amycolatopsis sp. NPDC058278. Next base: position 16,046 of record NZ_JBHVXZ010000003.1, read on the forward strand.
GCCTCCCCCTGCTCGTCCCACCGGCGTGGGATGTGCGTCACCGCCTTCGCCGTCACCGCCGAGACGCGGCCGAAGAGGTTCTCGAGCACGTAGTTCCAGTGGCAGAACATGTCGAGCACGATCCCGCCGCCGTCCTCGGCGCGGTAGTTCCAGCTCGGGCGCTGCGCCTCCTGCCAGTCGCCTTCGAAGACCCAGTAGCCGAACTCGCCGCGCACCGACAGGATCCGCCCGAAGAACCCGCCGTCGATCAGCCGCCGCAGCTTGAGCAGCCCGGGCAGGAACAGCTTGTCGTGCACGACGCCGTGGCAGATCCCGGCGTCCCGCGCGAGCCCGGCCAGCTCCAGCGCCGCCGGCAGTGTCTCGGCGAGGGGCTTTTCGGCGTAGATGTGCTTGCCCGCGGCGATGGCCTCCCGCACCGACGGCTCACGCGCCGACGTCAGCTGCGCGTCGAAGTAGATCTCGACGTCCTGCAGCGCGGAGCCGGGATCGGTGGTCCACGCCGTCAGGCCGTGACGGTCGGCGAGGTCCTTGAGCTTCGCGGCGTTGCGCCCGGCGAGGATCGGCTCGAGCTGCACGCGGCTGCCGTCCGGGAGGGTGACGCCACCCTGTTCGCGGATCGCCAGGACCGACCGGAGCAGGTGCTGCCGGTAGCCCATCCGGCCCGTCACCCCGTTGAGCAGCACTCCGATGCTGGACTGGTTCATCTTTCCAAGCCTTCCTGGTCGAGCGGGATGTCGTATTCGGTCCGGCGGCCGCACATGCCGTAGCCGTCCGGGTTCGACGGCGTCGCGACCCGCAGGCCGGACCGGTCGAGGTGGCTCCCGTCGCCGTCGGCGAGCGCCTTGAGGTGCGCGCCGGTCAGTTCGGCGGCCCGCAACGCCCCGGCCTGCCAGCGCGGTACCCACTCTGCGACCTTCGGCGCGACGAGCGCGACGGCCGCCCGGTGGAACGCCCGCAGCGGTTCCGGATCGCCGTCCCGCAGGGCGTCCCGCAGCGGCAGGTACCCGCGAACGGCCAGGTCACGGCGTTGCCGCGCGGCGTCCTCGGTTTTCGGCAACGCCGCGGCCTCGGCGTAGGCGGCCGCGTCGGCGAGCACATCGGGCGGAAAGGTGAACACGGCGTCCCCGGCCTCCGGCAGCCCGCTGTTCTGCATGAGGACCGTGACGCGCAGGCCGTCGTCCTGCACCATCCGGTGCACGGTGCCGGGCGCGAACCACGCGATGACCCCGGCCGACAGGGGCGTCTCCGCGTAGCCGCCGACGCTCAGGGTCTGGACGGCACCCCGGCCCCCGGTGACGACGTAGGCCTCGGTGCAGGCGAGGTGGAGGTGCGGGCTGCCGCCGCAGACGCCGTCCTCGGCCGCCCAGTCGTAGGCGCGCAGGTGCGAGACGCCGATGCCACCCGGTAGCGGAAAATCGTTCATGACCACCCGTGCCCGTCGAGGTAGCGGGTCACCCGGTCGCGGTCCCAGGCCCCGTCGGCGACAACGATCCGGTACCGGTAGGCGAAGCTTTCGCCCGGCGGCAGTTCGAATTCGTCAAAAAACGCCCACGAGAAGGCGACCATCGGCGCTTCCTGGGCACGGACGAACCAGTGCGACTCGTGGATCGCCTTGTCGTTCTCGGGTGCATGGGCGAAAACCAGCGTCGAATGCGCGTCGACGCCGTCGTGCTCGCCGACGAACGCGAGCCACGGCGCCTGCGCGCCCATCAGGTCCTCGCCCTCGATGTCGCCGGGGCCGAGGACCCGGCCACCGCCGAAGTCCCGGGGCCCCCGCCAGTGCAGGCCGGTGTACCCGGCCAGCTCACGGCCGGCGGTGGTCGGGCTGCCGAACATCAGCGGGGTGTCGCGGATGTTGGTCAGCTCGATCCCCCAGTCGAGCGCCCAGGCCCCTTCGTCCGGCTCGACCGAGTGAACGACGATGTCCCGCCGCTCCCGCGCCCACTCGTCCCCGCCGTTGGCGACCCAGGTGAGGTTTTCGGCGAAGCTCAGCCGATCGGGTTCGACGGTGAAGGCGGCGAATTCGTCGTGCCGCATGGACCCGATGCGGTCGGGCAGCTCCTGGTACCAGTCGCCGGGGACGTAGGTGTGGCCGCCCCAGAAGTTCTGCCCGGACAGGTGGCTCGACGTCATCTGCAGGCCCTTGTGCCACCGGTGGTCGGCGGGCCGGTACCCGCTGACGTGCCGCCCGCCGAGGGTCCGGAGCGGGTGGGCGTAGGGCTTGCGCGACTCGAAGGCCACCGGATCGGGCTTGTACACGTAGGACATCAGCTGGACGCCGCCCGCTTCGACGGACACGTGCTCGCCGTGCCGGTGGGTCACCGTGATCGTCGCACTCATCCGCGGGCTCCTCCCTCGACGCCGGCCATGGAGCGGTAGAAGGCATCGCCCGGCCCGATTTCGCCGCGGCGCACCCCGACCCCGGTGGAGGCGGACTTGTACAGCGCGGCGATGAACTCCAGCACCTGCCGCCCGTCGTCGCCGCTGCACGGCGGCCGCCGCCCGGCCCGGTAGGCGGCGAGGATGGGGGAAAACGCGGCGGCGTGCGAACTGTCGACGTCGTCGGCCGGGGTGTGCCAGCGTTCGACGGCGTCCTCGGCGACGTGCGGCGCCGGGGTGTAGCGCCAGTCCTTGACGCCGTGCCCGTAGAGGTGGGTGAGCTCGGTGGTGGCGAGCTCACAGTCGATCCGGATCCGGCTCACCTCGTCCGGCGAGAGGACGCTGTTGACGACGGTCGCGAGCGCCCCCGACTCGAACCGGACCAGCGCGGTCGAGACGTCCTCGGTCTCGACGTCGTGCACCAGCCGAGCGGTCATCGCGCGCACCTCGGCCCAGTCGCCGAGCAGGTGGAGCAGCAGATCCATCTGGTGGATGCCGTGACCCATGGCCGGCCCGCCGCCCTCGGTCTCCCAGCGCCCACGCCACGGGACCGCGTAGTAGGCGGCATCGCGGTACCAGGTGGTCTGGCAGTGCGCGACGAGCGGGCGCCCCAGCTCCCCGCCGGCGAGCAGGTCCCGGAAGTGAGCGGCGGCCGAGCCGGACCGCTGCTGGTAGACGAAGGCGGCGTACGGACCGCCGTCTCGCTCGGAAACGGTCATCTCGTCGTACTCGGCGAGCGACCGGCACGGCGGCTTCTCGCACCAGACCCAGGCACCGCTTTCGAGCGCCTTCTTCGTCTGCTCGACGTGCAGGCTCGGCGGCGTGCAGATCGAGACGAGGTCCGGTTCCTGCTCGGCGAGCAGGGCGCCAAGGTCGCCGTACGGCTTGGCGTGCTCGGTCCCGGCGCAGAACGCGGCAACCCGCGCCTCATCGACGTCGGCGGCGGCCACGATGTCGACGTCTTCATGGTGGGCCTCGAAGGCGGTCCGGTGACTCTCCGCGATGGCCCCGGTTCCGATGACGGCCACCCGTAAGCGCTTTCCCTCAGCCAACCCGGGTCTCCCTCCACGGCTCCGACGCCCCAGCAGCGCCGATCCGCGCCGCCCGCCACCCACGGAACGGCGATCTCCGCGGCCGGGCTGCGTGCCTCCGACCGTTCCAGAAAGCGCTTTCTCATGCAACGGGCGACCGCGATGTCAACGTTGTCAACGATCGCGATCCACCGGTCGGACGACTCGCGCAGCCGGTCGGAAATTCTCCAGCGGTAGGACTCTTACCGAAGTGGCCCGCGCGGCGCCCCGCGAAGATCAGCCGCTCTTGCTGCGGGTCTTCCGCGGCTGCCGGCTCTCGGCCCGCATCGCCCGCATGTCCAGGAAAGCGGCAACACCGGACACCAGCGCCGCGAACAGCCCGAGGAACCGGCCCAGGCCCGGTCCGATGGTGACCCCGGCGGCCTCGAAGATGCCGCGCTGGTCGGCGTCGAACTCCCAGTCCAGCGTGAACCAGCCCAGCACCATCAGCAGCAGCGACGCCGCGGCGACCACCAGCCACAGCTGCGGCAGGCCACTGACGCGCAGGGTCCGGATTCGCCCGAAAGCGACCACGACCAGCCCGGCCAGCAGCAACGGCAGCGGCGGGCACCAGGAGAAGAAGCTCGAGTGCCATGCGTCGCGGACGACGTCACCGTGGGGCAGCTGCGCGAGGATGTCCTCGATGTCCGGCCTGGTGGCGGTCAGCGTGGTCCACGGCAGGAACGTCGAGCCCAGCGCGAGCAGCCCGGCCGCCAAGCCGAGCCACTCGCGCCAGGTGACGCTTTTGACGAATCCCGGCAACGTCAAGAACCGACGCGCTCGATGATCAGCTCCCGGACCCGCTTGGCGTCGGCCTGCCCCTTGGTGGCCGTCATGACCGCACCGACGATCGCGCCCGCTGCGGCGACCTTCCCGCCGCGGATCTTTTCCGCGACGTCCGGCTGCGCCGCCAGGGCCTCGTCGACCGCCGCGAGCAGCGCCGAGTCGTCCGAGACGACCTTCAGCCCGCGCTTCTCGACGACTTCCCGCGGCTCGCCCTCGCCGGCGAGCACGCCCTGGACGACTTCCTTCGCCAGCTTGTTCGTCAGCTCGCCGGACTTGACCAGCCCGATCACCTCGGCCACCTGGGCCGGGGTGATCGCCAGCTCGGCCAGCTCGACCTCGCGGGCGTTGGCCTCCTGGGCGAGGGTGTTGACCCACCAGCCACGGGCGTCGTCCGGCGACGCGCCGGCCTCGACGGTGGCCGCGACGAGCTCGACGGCGCCGACGTTCAGCAGGTCACGCAGGGCTTCGTCGGAAAGCGACCATTCCCGCTGGATCCGCTTCCGCCGCTCCGAAGGCATCTCCGGCAGCGTCCCCCGCAGTTCCTCGACCCATTCGCGCGACGGCGCGATCGGGACCAGGTCGGGCTCCGGGAAGTACCGGTAGTCCTCAGCGGTCTCCTTGGTGCGGCCCGGCGAAGTGGTGCCGTCGGCCTCCTGGAAGTGCCGCGTCTCCTGCTTGATCGAACCGCCCTCGGCGAGGATCGCCGCCTGCCGCGTCATCTCGTAGCGGACGGCGCGCTCGACGCTGCGCAGCGAGTTGACGTTCTTCGTCTCGGTGCGGGTCCCGAACTCGGTCGCGTCCTTCGCCATCAGCGAGACGTTCGCGTCGCACCGCAGCGAGCCCTGGTCCATCCGGACATCGGACACGTCGAGCGCGCGAAGCAGGTCCCGCAGCGCGCTCACGTACGCCCGCGCGACCTCTGGCGCCCGCTCACCGGTGCCCTCGATCGGCTTCGTCACGATTTCGATCAACGGTACGCCGGCCCGGTTGTAGTCGAGCAGCGAGTGCTCGGCACCGTGGATCCGCCCGGTGGCGCCGCCGACGTGCAGCGACTTGCCGGTGTCCTCCTCCATGTGCGCGCGCTCGATCTGAACGCGCACGACCTCGCCGTCGTCGAGCGTGACGTCGAGGTAGCCGTTGAAGGCGATCGGCTCGTCGTACTGCGAGGTCTGGAAGTTCTTCGGCATGTCCGGGTAGAAGTAGTTCTTCCGCGCGAACCGGCACCACTCGGCGATCTCGCAGTTCAGCGCGAGACCGATCCGGATGGCCCCCTCGACCGCCTTGCCGTTGACCGCCGGCAACGCGCCGGGCAGGCCGAGGCAGGTCGGGCAGACCTTCGTGTTCGGCTCGCCGCCGAACTCGTTCGGGCAGCCGCAGAACATCTTGGTGTTCGTGTTCAGCTCGACGTGCACCTCGAGCCCGAGCACGGGGTTGAACCGCTCGACGACGTCGGCGTAGTCCATCAACTCGGCCACGGCAGTCACTTCGTTCCTCCCAGCTCCGGGACCTTGTGGATGAGAGCCCCACCGGCGGCCGCGTCGCGGGCGGCCTCGTAGGCGGCGCCGACCCGGTAGAGCCGGTCGTCGGCGAGCGCCGGGGCCATGATCTGCAGCCCGACCGGCAGGCCGTCCTCGTCGGAGAGCCCGCTCGGCACGCTCATGGCGGCGTTGCCGGCGAGGTTCGACGGGATCGTGCACAGGTCGGCGAGGTACATGGCCATCGGGTCGTCGACGCGCTCGCCGATCTTGAACGCCGTGGTCGGCGTCGTGGGCGAAACGAGGACATCGACCTGCTCGAAGGCGGCGTCGAAGTCACGCGCGATGAGCGTGCGCACCTTCTGCGCCGAGCCGTAGTAGGCGTCGTAGTAGCCGGACGACAACGCGTAGGTACCCAGCATGATCCGCCGCTTGACCTCGGCGCCGAAGCCCTTCTCACGCGTCAGCGACATGACCTCTTCGGCGCTGTGCGTGCCGTCGTCGGCCACGCGCAGGCCGTAGCGCATGGCGTCGAAGCGCGCGAGGTTCGACGAGCACTCGCTGGGCGCGATCAGGTAGTACGCGGGCAGCGCGTAGACGAAATTCGGACAAGACACTTCGACGACGTCCGCGCCGAGCGCCCGCAGCTGCTCGACCGCGGCCTGGAACGACCGCAGCACGCCCGGCTGGTAGCCGTCGCCGCCGAACTCCTTCACGACGCCGACCTTGACGCCCTTCAGGTCACCGTTCGCACCCTGGCGCGCAGCGGCGACGACCGGCGGCACCGGTGCGTCGATGGACGTCGAGTCCCGCGGGTCATACCCGGCGATGACCTCGTGCAGCAGAGCGGCGTCGAGCACCGTCCGCGCGCAGGGCCCGGCCTGGTCGAGCGAGGACGAAAAAGCGACAAGGCCGTACCGCGAGACGCCGCCGTAGGTCGGCTTGACCCCGACGGTCCCGGTGACGGACCCGGGCTGCCGGATCGACCCACCGGTGTCGGTGCCGATCGCGATGGCGGCCTCGAACGCCGCGATCGACGCCGACGAGCCACCGCCCGACCCGCCCGGGATGCGGGCGTGGTCCCACGGGTTGTGCGTCGGGCCGTACGCGGAGTTCTCGGTCGACGACCCCATGGCGAACTCGTCCATGTTCGTCTTGCCGAGGATCACGACACCGGCCTCGCGCAGCTTGCGCGTCACGGTCGCGTCGTACGGCGGGATCCAGCCTTCGAGCGTTTTCGAACCACAGGTCGTCGGTACGCCCTCGGTCGTCAGCACGTCCTTGAGCGCGAGCGGCACGCCGGCCAGCGGCGACGCGGGCGCCTGGCCGTCGGCGAGACCTTCGTCGACCGCCTTGGCCGCGGCCAGCGCGCCCTCGGTGTCGACGTGCAGGAACGCGTGGATGTGGTCGTCGACCTCGGCGATCCGGTCCAGGTGGGCCTGCGTGACCTCGACCGCGGACACCTCGCGCGAGTGGATCTTGCCCGCCAGCTCCGCGGCGGTCAGCTTGATGAGCTCGGTCACTGCTCTTCCCCCAGAATCCGCGGCACCCGGAACCGGCCCTCTTCGGCGGCCGGCGCACCGGCCAGTGCCTGCTGCTGCGAGAGCCCGGGGACGACGACGTCCTGTCGGAAGACGTTCGTCAGTGGCACGGCGTGCGACGTGGGTGGCACATCGGCGGCGGCGACCTCGCTCACCTTGGCCACCGAGTCCAGGATCTGGTCGAGCTGGCCGGCGAAGACGTCGATCTCGTCGTCGGTCACGGCCAGCCTGGCCAGCTTCGCGAGGTGCGCGACCTCGTCTCGGGAAATGTTGGGCACGCGGGTGACTCCCGGGTTGTGCTGTGCGGGTTGTCTCGGAAGCTGCAAGTCTATGGTGGCGGCGCGGGCGGACTCGACTGGGTTACGCCCGGCGCAGGCCGGCTGCCGTCCGGCGACGCTCACATCCCGCCCGGCGGACAGCAGGTCCCGCGAGCCGGGTGCGTCTGTCACAATCGGCGACCGGCATCGAGCGTCCCACGGCAAGGCTGGGACGCCAGAGGTGAGAGGGGCGCGTGGTGTCGTTCCTGATCCGGGTCCTCCTTCCGGACAGCCCGGGGACCCTCGGCGCGGTCGCCACGGCGCTCGGCACGGTAGGCGCCGACATCCTCAGCGTGGACGTCGTCGAGCGCGGCAGCGGAGTCGCCGTCGACGACCTGGTGGTCGAGCTCCCGTCGGGCCGTCTGCCCGACGCGCTGATCACGGCCGCGGAGAGTGTCGAGGGCGTCGAAGTCGATGCGGTCCGTCCCTACGCGGGCGTCCTGGACACGCACCGCGAGCTCGAGCTCGTCGAAGAGATCGCCGCGCAGCCGAAGTCGGGCCTCGACATCCTCGCCGAGGGCGTTCCCCGCATCGTGCGCGCCGGCTGGGCGATGATCGTCGAACATTCGGAGACCGGCGCGGTCCGGCTGGCCTCGTCCAGCGCGGCCCCGGAGACCCCGATCACCGACCTGCCGTGGCTGCCGCTGGAACGCGCGACGGTCCTCGACAGCGAGGAGGCCTGGATCCCGGAGACGTGGAAGGAGCTCGGCACCGAGCTCGCCGCGACCCCGCTCGGCAAGCCGGGCAAGGCGCTGCTCGTCGCCCGCCCGGGCGGGCCGAACTTCCGCGCCGCGGAGGTCGCCCGGCTCGCCCACCTCGCCGGCATCGTCGCGGTCGTCCTCGACGGCTAGCGAAAGCCCGTCACGTCGCCGAAAGGGACGAGTCCGCGTGGGCTCGTCCCTTTCTCGACAACGCCCAGGTCAGCAGTCGATCTGATAGGCGATCAGGGAGATGTGCGGGAACGGCCGCCAGTCCCGCTCGGCCAGGCGCGTGAACCCGAGGCGTTCGTAGAGCCGATGCGCGCTGTGCATCCGGTCGACGCTGCTGAGCACCACTTTGCGGAGGCCGAGCGCGCGAGCGCGGTCGAACACGGCCTTGATCAAGGCTTCGCCGATACCGCGGCCGCGCGCCGACGGCGCCACCGCCAGCATCCGGAACTCCAGCTCGCCCGGACGCGAGACCTCGGCGTATTCGGACCCCGGGTGCACGACGGTCACGGTCCCGACCACCTCCCCCGCCCCATCCACGGCGACCAGGACCTCGGCCTTCTCGGCCCGTCGCGCGACGTCACGCAGCATCGCGTCGTAGCCGACGTCGTCGGCCAAGTGGCCGTCGGCCTCGTACGCCCGCACCGTGACCTCGCCCGCCGCGGCGTACTCCTCGGGCTGCGGCGGCCTGATCTCGACGTCACCCATCCGTACCCCCGGTTTCTTCCTCGGCGGTCTCGTCGCCGGCCGGCAGCGCTACCTCCCGCGCCGCGTCGGGGCCCTGCTCCAGCAGGACGCGGAAGCCGGCTTCGTCGAGCACCGGCACCTTGAGCTGGATGGCCTTGTCGTATTTCGAACCAGGCGAGTCCCCGACGACGACGAAGGCGGTCTTCTTCGAGACCGACCCGGCGGCCTTGCCACCGCGGGCCATGACGACTTCCTTGGCCTCATCGCGCGAGAAGCCGTCGAGCGAGCCCGTCACCACGATCGACAGCCCCTCGAGGTGGCGCGGGATCGACTCGTCGCGCTCCTCCTCCATCCGCACGCCGGCGCGTCGCCACTTTTCGACGATCTCACGGTGCCAGGCGACGTCGAACCACTCCTGCGTCGCGTGGGCGATGGTCGGGCCGACGCCGTCGACTGCCGAAAGTTCCTCCTCGGAGGCCTGCTCGATCCGTTCGATCGAGCCGAACTCACGGGCCAGCGCCTGTGCCGCGGTCGGCCCGACATGCCGGATAGACAGGGCGACCAGCACCTTCCACAACGGCCGGTCCTTGGCCGCGTCGAGGTTGGCGAGCAGCTTCCGCGCGTTCGCCGACAGCTCCCCCGCCTTGGTCCGGAACAGTTCGACCTCGGCGAGGCTGTCTTCGTTCAGGTCGAAGACGTCGCCCTCATCGGCGACCACCCGGGCGTCGAGCAGCGCGACCGCCGCCTCGTACCCGAGGACCTCGATGTCGAAGGCGCCACGCCCGGCCAGGTGGAACAGGCGCTCCCGCAGCTGCGCGGGACAGAACCGGGTGTTCGGGCACCGGATGTCCTTGTCGCCCTCCTTCTGGTAGGCAAGCTCCGTGCCGCATTCGGGGCAGTGGGTGGGCATGACGAACTCGCGCTCGTCGCCCGTGCGCGCATCCACGACCGGACCGAGGACCTCGGGAATGACGTCGCCGGCCTTCCGGATGACGATCCGGTCGCCGATGAGCACCCCCTTGCGCTTGACCTCCTCCTGGTTGTGGAGGGTGGCCCTGGCCACGGTCGATCCCGCGACCGTGACCGGCTCGGTGACCGCGAACGGGGTCACCCGCCCGGTCCGCCCGACGCCGACCTGGATGTCCAGCAGTGTGGTGATCGCCTCTTCCGGCGGGTACTTGTACGCGATCGCCCACCGCGGGGCGCGCGACGTCGTGCCCAGCCGCCGCTGCAACGCCACCTGGTCGACCTTGATGACCACGCCGTCGATCTCGTGCTCGGCGTCGTGCCGGTGCTCGCCCCAGTAGGCGATGTGCGCGGTGAGCTCGTCAGCCGAACTCAGGACCTTGCTGTGCGGCGACACCGGCAGCCCCCACGCGGCCAGCGCGTCGTACGCCTCCGACTGACGCTGGGGCTCGAAGCCCGCGCGTTTGCCGAGGCCGTGGCAGATCAGCCGCAGCCGGCGCTCGCGGGTGACCTTGGGATCCTTCTGCCGCAGCGAGCCGGCCGCGGTGTTGCGCGGGTTCGCGTACGGCGGCTTGCCGGCTTCGACCATCTTCGCGTTCAGCTCGAGGAAGTCCTCGACGCGGAAGTAGACCTCGCCACGCACCTCGACCAGGGCGGGCACCGGGAACTGTTCGGTGCCGGTCAGCGTCTGCGGCACCTGGTCGAGCGTGCGGACGTTGAGCGTGACGTCCTCACCGGTCCGGCCGTCGCCCCGCGTGAGCGCCCGGGTCAGGTGGCCGTTTTCGTACAGGAGGTTGATCGCCAGGCCGTCGATCTTCAGCTCGGCGAGGAATTCCGTGCGCCCGACCTCTTTCTCGACGCGTTCGACCCAGGCCAGGAACTCGTCCTCGGCGAACACGTTGTCCAAGCTGAGCATGCGTTCGAGGTGGTCGTGCGCGGTGAACTCGGTCGAGAACGTGCCGCCGACCCGCTGGGTCGGCGACTCGGGCGTGACGAGTGCCGGGTGCGCCTCCTCGATCCGCTGCAGTTCGCCCAGCAGCTCGTCGAACTGCCCGTCGGAGATGATCGGCGAGTCCAGGACGTAGTAGCGGAACTGGTGGTCGCGCAGTTCCTCGGCGAGGGCGCTGTGCCGCTCGCGCACGTCGGCCGGGACGTCGGCGACGTCCTCCGCGGCCACCGGGGCGTCGACCGCCGCAACCTGGTCCTGGGGAAGTTCGGTGCTGCTCACGGGTGGTAACCCTAGCCGGAGGTACCGACATTTTCGTCCGGTCCGCCGCCCAGTCCACGGACCAGTTCACGGAGCTCCAGAAGGGTGATGGCGCCGGCCGGCTCGGCCTCCGCGGTCTCGACGCGCCGTAGTCGTTCGGCGGCGAGCCGTTCACCCAATGTCGCGTCGAGCGGCAGGAAGGTAATGGTCCGCCGGGCGGCGTCGTCGAGATCGCCGAAGCGCGGGTGGAACACGGCGACGTCGACCACGTGCTCCTCGTCGTCCACCTGGGCGACGACCCGGACATCGGCCAGTGCGATCCGGTGCTCGCCGAGGTTCACCGTGACCTCGGTCGGATCGGGCACCGGCGGGACCGAATCGTGGTACTCCCAGATCGCGTCGTCCGGCGGTGCGGCCGCGCGCCACGCGTCGGTGAACGGCCGCACGTCGGGATCTTCCTGACCGGTCACGACCAGGGCGTAGATCGCCTGGCGACCACGCTCGAGCGAGAAGTGCAGCCGCGGGTGCAGCGCCTCGACCAGCTGGCAGAGCTCGTGCTCGACCCGGTGCGGCTCGCCCTCGCCCAGTGCCGCGCTGACCATCGGGAGCAGCTCGAACCAGCCGTGCCAGAACGCCTCCGCGGCGGCCGCCGGATCGTCCGGCACGGGCTGCTCGGGCCACGCGGTGCGCGGGTCGGGCGGATCGGCGGCGGCGCTCTTGCGGCGGAACAGACGCATGGTTACGGGTGATCCTCGTTCGGTCGGCTACGCGACACGCTACTTGCCGGCCAGAGCGGACGTCGGCGAGTTGCCGGAATCCGTCACCAGCCTTCCGGCGGCTCCACGAAGGCTTTGCCGAGGTCCCGGGTCAGCGCCAGGGCTCGCCGCAGCCATTCCGGCGTCGCGCCGGCGAGCCCGCAGGTGGGTGTCGGCACCGCCCGTTCGGCGAGGATGCTGCGGTTGAAGCCGAGCCGGTCGGCCAGCCGGAACGCCGGCTCTCCGATGTCCTTCAGGCTCGGCGGAGACGCCGGCGAGGTCGCCGGAACGGCGCCCATGAACAGGGTCGCCCCGCCGTCCCACACCTCGCCGATCTCGTCGAGGAACGCGGCGGAGGCGCCATCCAGCGCGGCGAGGTCGAAAGCCAGGGCATCCGCGCCGGCCTCACGCAGGAGTCCCAGGGGCGGTTTCGCGGCGCAGCAGTGCAGGATCACCGGGCGATCGGTGATCCGTCGCGCGCCCTCGATCACGGTGGTGAGCAGCTGGCGGGCCTCAGGCTCCGGCACTGCGGAGACGGTCCCATAGCCGGATGGCGTCGACAGGTCGCCGGCCAGCACCGCGGGCAACGACGGTTCGTCGAACTGGACCACCACGGGCGCGCCGGTCCTGGCCCGCACTTCCGCGACATGGTCGGCCAGGCCGTCCAACAAGGACGACGTGAAGTCCCGCAAAGCCCCGCGATCGGTGAGCACCCGGTGGCCCCGGGCCAGTTCGATCCCGGCGCCGAGCGTCCACGGCCCGGCCAGCTGAACCTTGAAGACCGGCGGGGTGACCCCGGCCTTCTCCCGCGCCTCCTGCACGGCGTCGAGATCCCAGCGAAGCAGATCGAGGGCCCGGCGGTGCTCGTGCCCAGGCCGCGACGCGACGCGGTAGCCGCTCGGCACGACCTCGACAGCCAGGTCGACGAGCAGTGCGGCGGTCCGGCCCAGCATGTCCGCCCCGACGCCGCGGGCCGGCAGCTCGGGCAGGTGCGGGAAGTCGGGCAGTTCGCCGAACACGACCGCCGCCGCTTCGGCCGGATCGTCGCCCGGCATCGATCCGATCGCCGTCGCGGCTCCGCTGGGCCAGATTCGCTCACTCACGACCACCGATTCTGGTCGACCCCTCGGTGCCGGTACCGGCCGGGGCGTCAAGATGCGGACATACACCGCATTTCCGTTTGAGTGGCACCATGAGCGGGTCCGCGGCGATAGGCTGACCGGCCATGACGAGTTCGCCACCGCAGCCGGGCTGGTACCCGGACGCGCGGGACCCCCGTCTGCACCGATGGTGGGACGGCCGGGCCTGGACCGCCGACACCCGCCCGGCCCACCCATCCCCGCCGCCGCCGAGCGACTCCGAGCCGATCGAGCTGGACATCGAGCGCGCCCACGACCCGGCCCGGATCCAGAACCAGGTCAATCGGGCGACACGTGGCAGGGGCGGAACACGCGCCGGGGGCGGGACCCTGTTCACCGAGCCGGTCCTCGTGGTCAACCAGCGCGCCAAGCTGATCGAAATGGCCAACGAGTTCGGCGTCTTCGACCAAGACGGCAACCGGCTCGGCGGGGTCGTCGAGGTGGGCCAGAGCACGCTGAAAAAGGCGATCCGGCTCCTGACCAACTACGACCAGTTCCTGACCCACAAGTTCGAAGTCCGCGACGCCAACCACAGCACCGTGCTCAAGGTGACCCGGCCGGCGAAGGTGTTCAAGTCCCGGTTCCTCGTCACCAGGGCCGACGAGACGCCGATCGGCGAGATCGTCCAGGAGAACGTCTTCGGCAAGATCCGGTTCGGCTTCATCGTCGACGGCCGGCCGGTCGGCGGGATCTTCGCCGAGAACTGGCGAGCCTGGAACTTCTCGATCCGCGACCACGCCGACACCGAGGTCGCCCGGGTGACCAAGACCTGGGGTGGGTTCCTCAAAGCCGCCTTCACCACGGCCGACAACTACGTCGTGGAGATCCCTCACCCGCTGCCGGATCCGCTCGCCAGCATGGTGGTCGCCGCGGCCCTGACGATCGACACGGCCCTGAAGCAGGACACCGACTGATCGAGTGACCGGCGTCTCATCTCCTCCCGGTGGACAGCGGGCCCGGCACGGCTCAGGGTGAAGAAAGGCCGGGACGCCGCAGTCTCGCCGGGACGGAGGTCACCGTGGAACCGTTGCCGGAAAGCAGCGACAGGAACTGGACCGAGCCCGGAATCTACGAGGTCTCGTCCGGCGTCTACCGGATCCCGTTGCCGCTGCCCAACGATGCTTTACGCGCGGTCAACGTCTACGCGGTCACCGACGGCGAGAAGCTGGTCCTGGTCGATTCCGGATGGGCGCTGACCGTGGCCCGGCAACAGCTCGCCGACGCCCTGAACGGGATCGGCGCCGGACTCGCCGACGTCAGCGAATTCCTCGTGACCCACGTGCATCGGGACCACTACTCGCAGGCGGTGGTCCTCCGTCGTGACTTCGGCTCGAAGATCGCTCTCGGCCAGGACGAAGAGCCATCGCTCAAGGCATCCGGCAATCCCGACCGCCTGCCGATGGAAGCCCAGGTCGACCTCTTGGTCCAGGCCGGCGCCGGCGAAGTCGTGGAAGCGCTGGCCCGTCAGTTCGGCACGAGCCGGCGGCACACGGAAGCCGACCTCTGGGAAGCGCCCGACGAATGGCTGACACCGGGCCCGCGGCCGATCCTGCCCGGGCGCGAGTTCGAAGTCGTCGCCACTCCGGGACACACATCCGGTCACGTCGTCTTCGTCGACGACACCGCCGACCTGTTGTTCTCCGGCGACCACGTGCTTCCGCACATCACGCCCTCCATCGGGTTCCAGCCGGTGCCGGCCGAACTTCCGCTCAACGACTTCATCGGCTCGCTTCGCTTGGTGCGTGCCATGCCTGACCGCCGCATGCTTCCCGCCCACGGCCCGGTGTCCGAGAGCGTGCACACCCGGGTCGACGAGCTGCTGGAACACCATCGTCAACGTCTCGAGACGGTAGCCTCCCAAATCGAGGCCGGCGCTACTTGCGCGTACGAAGCCGCACACCGGATCGGCTGGACCCGCCGCAACCGCAAACTGTCCGAAATGGACTCCTTCAATCAGATGCTTGCGGTCCTCGAAACCGCAGCGCACCTCGATCTCCTGGTGTCCCAAGGAAAACTGAGCGCCAAACACGTCGACGGGGTTCGTCGTTACGCGGTGAACTGAGCCCACGCGCGGCCAGCACTGCGGGTAGCCACCTCGTTGCAGTTAGGTCCGCCGTCGGGCCTCCTGCATACTGGGTGCAATGGAGGTCATCAGACGCGCCCGGGCAACGGACATCGAGGCGCTTGTGCGCCTGTTCGGCGCACCTGGCGAACCGTTGGCGGCCGCCCTCGGGGAACTCATGACCACCCCGCATGTCACGCTGGTCGTTGCCGAGGACGACAACGGCGTCGCCGGCACTGCGCAGCTGACCGTGCTTCGAGGCCTCGCCTGGGACGGCGCGTCCCGTGGCCTGCTCGAGGGCATCCGCGCCGCCCGGCGCGGTGTGACCAGCGCGCTCCTGACCTGGGGCATCGACGAAGCCCGCCGGCGCGGGTGCGCGCGCATCCACCTCGATTCGGGCGTCAACCGCGGCGACCTGCGAGACTTCTACGCACGCTTCGGTTTCGAGTACAGCTACCAAGGATTCACCCGCGTCCTGTGATACTGACGTCGTGGCCGACTACACCATCCGCAGGGCACGGCGAGAAGACATCGAGGCGATCGTGCACATGCTGGCGGACGACCAGCTCGGCGCCACCCGGGACGATCCCGGCGACCTCGAGCCCTACCTGCGCGCCTTTGACGACATCGTCGCGGATCCGAATCAGCTTTTGGTGGTCGTCGCGTCAGACGACAAGCCGGTCGGCACCCTGCAGCTGACGATCATTCCGGGGCTAGCCAGGCGCGGCGCGCTTCGCGGCCAGATCGAGGCCGTGCGGATTCACGCCGACCATCGAGGCACCGGGCTGGGCGCCGATCTCGTCCGCTGGGCGATCGACGAGTCGCGGCGGCGCGGGTGCGCCCTGGTGCAACTCACGTCGGACACCTCCCGGACGAAAGCACACCGGTTCTACGAGCGGCTCGGATTCGTACCCAGTCACACGGGATTCAAGCTCAAGCTCTGAGCGGCGAAGCCCGCTACCCACGCCGAAGCAACGACTGTCTATTTCGGACATCAACCCTCCCATGAGCGTCACGCGCACGTGCGCATACGGGAACGATCCCGAAACAATTACCATCCGTCAAGACGTAGGGCGCGAACGGTCCATTCGCGCCCTTTTGATGACTTTCCTTGCGAGCCGTCGTACCGTCGAGCTCATGACAAATTCACAACCAGTCCACAAGCTCCTCCCCGCCTCCCTTCACAGCGCCGGCGGCGAACTTCCGTTCGTGCTGCAATCGGTCCGCGCCGACCCGAACACGTTGCAGCGCATGAAAGACGACCAGGTCATCGATCTGATCCGCGATACCGACGCGGAGATCTCGAAGCTGCAAGCCGTGCAGCTGAGAGCGATCGCGGACTTGAGCGTGCGACGGAGACGGGCGCCCAGCGCGTCGTCAGAAGTCGCGTTGGCCTTGTCCACAACGGAACACCGCGCCAGTGCCATCGTTTCTGCGGCCAACGCACTGATTGCCCGCCTCCCTCGCATGCTCAACCTCATGGATGACGGCCGGCTCGACCTCTATCGCGCCATGAAGGTCACCGATGCGACGGCATGGCTGTCGGGAGATCACGTCCGTGTCGTCGACGCGACGCTCGAGGATCGGGTGCCAGGACGGAACGCCACCCAGGTCCGCCGGGCCGCGACCTACGCCGCCGTGCAGGCCGATCCCGACGGCGCAGCGCTCCGCACCGAGAGAAAGCTCGTCGAGCGGCGGCTCACCCTCCACCACCAAGACACCGGCGTGACCCATCTGTCGGTCACCAACGCACCGACGGAGAAGGCAACCGCCGCCTACGCCCGCGTCGACCAGGCCGCCCGTGCGTTGAAGACGCCGGACGAACCGCGAACGCTGGATCAGCTCCGCGCGGACGTGGCCATCGATCTGCTGCTCAGCGGCACAGGCGGCCCGAGCGAACGCACCGAGGTCTTCCTGCACATCGACCTGGCCACCTACCTCGGCCTCAACCAGACTCCGGCGGCGTTGTCCGGTCGCGGCCCCGTTGCGTCTGCGCTGGCTCGGCACATCATCGGCGGCCCCGATACCACGCTGCGCCGAGTTCTCACCGATCCGCGAACCGGTCACGCGGTCGAACTTTCTCCGACGCGCTACTCGCTCGAGCAGGACGAGTTCATCAGGGTTCGCGACCAAGAGTGCCGACAGCCCGGATGCACGCGCCCCGCACAGAGCTGCGAGCTCAAGGCGACTCGCACGAAGGGCGAGCCTGGAGGCATTGCGGACCAGGCAGTCACCTTCTGCTCGCGGCACAGCAAGCTGGAGGGACAGCCTGGCTGGGACTACGAAGTCGCGCCGGACGGCACGCTCAACGTCGCGACGCCGACAGGACAAGTCCATTCGACAACGCCGCCGTCGATGCACCCCGGCCGCCGACGGGCGAACCGGCTCCGGAAGAAGCCCCGGAAGTGATCGAGGATCAGCGCGTGCCGGAGATCTTCGCGCTGCCGAGGACAACGTCTCCATCGCCGGGATCAGGACGGTAGAGAACGACGACCTGACCCGGAGCGACTCCGCGCAGCGGCTCACGCAAGTGCAGCGTCATGGTGTCGTTGTCCACGTCGGCGACCGCATCCACGATCCCTCCGTGCGCTCTGACCTGGATCACGCATTCGGTGGGTTCGGTCAGCGGCCGGCCACTGGGCCAGATCGCCCGGTCAGCCTCGATCACCTTGACGCCGAGGCCGGCCGCGGAACCGACCTTGACGGAGCCCGAGACCGGTTCGAGCGACAGGACGTACCGAGGACGGCCATCCGGCGCCGGAGCATCGATCCCCAGGCCCTTGCGCTGGCCGATCGTGAACCCGTGCACCCCCGTGTGCCGGCCGAGGACCGCACCTGTTTCCGCGTCCACGAGCTCGCCGGGACGCTGTCCCAGCCGGTTCTCCAGGAACTTCTTGGTGTCGCCGTCCGGGATGAAGCAGATGTCGTGGCTGTCCGGCTTGTTGGCGACGGACAGGCCTCGTCGCTCCGCCTCGGCCCGCACGTCGGTCTTCCACGAGCCGCCCAGGGGGAACATGGCGTGGCTGAGCTGTTCAGGTGTCAACGAGGCGAGCACGTACGACTGGTCCTTGCCGCTGTCCGCGCTGCGACGCAACTCAGGCACACCGTCTACCACGGTGAGGCGCGCGTAGTGACCTGTCGCGACCGCATCGAATCCGAGCGCCATCGCCTTTTCGAGGAGCGCTTCGAACTTGATCTTCTCGTTGCAGGTGACGCAAGGGTTCGGGGTGCGCCCGGCAGCGTATTCGCCGACGAAGGTCTCAACGACCTCTTCGGTGAAGCGCTCGGCGAAATCCCAGATGTAGAACGGGATTCCGAGAATGTCGGCGGCCCGCCGGGCGTCGTGGGAGTCCTCGATCGTGCAACACCCACGCGAGCCGGTCCGCAGAGTGCCCGGCTTGGCCGACAGGGCCAGGTGCACACCGACGACGTCGTGCCCGGCGTCGACCGCGCGCGCCGCGGCGACCGCCGAGTCCACTCCTCCGCTCATCGCGGCCAATACCCGCATTGCTTACACCTCTTGCTTCTGGGTCTGCTTGCGCATTCCGGCGAGGCCGGCCTGCCGGGCGCGCATGACGACGCCACCGATCTCCGCGGCCACGGCCTCGACGTCTGCAGTGGTGGATGTGTGGCCAAGGGAGAAACGGAGGGAACCGCGAGCCGCCGCCGGGTCGGCCCCCATGGCGAGCAGCACATGGCTCGGCTGGGCGACGCCTGCAGTGCACGCCGACCCCGTCGAGCATTCGATGCCCTTGGCGTCGAGCAGCATCAACAGGCTGTCGCCGGCGCATCCGGGGAAGGTGAAATGGGCATGGCTGGGCAGCCTCTCGCCCTCTCCACCGTTGAGGACGGCGTCGGGTACCTCACGTTGGACGGCCTCGACGAGCCCGTCTCGAAGTTCCTCGACCCGCTTCGCGTAGTCGGCTCGGGTCGCGACACTGATTCGGACCGCAGCCGCGAAACTCACGATCGCCGGGACGTCCAGGGTCCCGGAGCGGACGTTGCGTTCCTGGCCTCCGCCGTGCAGCAGAGGCGCACAAGCTACATCACGTCCGAGCAGAAGCGCTCCCACGCCGAACGGGCCACCGAGCTTGTGCCCGGTCAGGGTGAGTGCTGCGGCGCCGCTGGCGGCAAAGTCGACCGGTGCGGCCCCGACGGCCTGGACCGCGTCGGTGTGGAACGGGATGTCGAACTCGGCGCACACTGCCGCCAGCCCGGCGATCGGGTTGATCGTGCCGACCTCGTTGTTCGCCCACATCACGGTGGCCAACGCCACGGTGTCGGGATCCGCGGCGATGGCTGCGCGGAGGACATCAGGCGACACCCGCCCCTGGCTGTCCACGTCGAGCAACGTGACCTCGGCGCCACTGTGGGCTTCGAGCCATTCGACGGTATCCAGCACTGCGTGGTGCTCCGCGGCGCCGCACAGGATGCGGCAACGCTGCTCCTGCTCACCGCGACGTGCCCAGTAGATCCCCTTGATCGCGAGGTTGTCGCTCTCGGTGCCCCCGCCGGTGAAGATCACCTCGGAGGGGCGGGCGCCCAGTGCCTCGGCAATGGTTTCGCGGGCTTCTTCGACCATCCGGCGAGCCCGGCGGCCCGAAGAATGCAGTGCCGAGGCGTTGCCCACGGTGGACAGCGCCTCGGTCATCGCCGCTATGGCTTCGGGCAACATCGGAGTGGTCGCCGCGTGGTCGAGATAGGTCATCGCGGTTCCAGGGTAGTCCGCTCCAGCGCGTGACGAAGCCCACCCTGGCCCTCGAAGTGGGCTGTCACACCTTTGACGGCCACCGCCCGGTCAGCCGGACACCCACCACCGCGAGCGCCACCAGGGCCACCGTGAGCAGGGCCATCGCCGGCGACGGGTCGAGAACCGAGCCGACCGCCCCGAGCAGGACACCGCCGAGGCCGATGAGCAGCGCAGAGCCGACCCAGTCCGCGAGCTGCATCGCCGAGGTGTTGAATCCGCGCTCGCCCTCGGGCGAGTAGCGGAGCAGGAGGACGGAGATCGCGGGCATCGCGATCCCCATGCCTGCGCCGCCGACCGCACAGGCCACGAAAGCGACCCAGCCGGGGAACCACGGCTGCGAAACCAGGCCGAAGCCGACCAGGCCGGCCGCGACCAGCCAGAACCCGGTGCGCAGCGACGCCTCTCGCGACCAGTCGAGGTACCGGCCCTGCGCTGCCGACGCCGCGGACCAGCCCAGCGCTGTGATCGTGAGTGGCAGGCCGGCGAGGGCAGGGCTGTAACCGTGGACCGCGCTCATCACCAGAGGGAGGTACGCCTCCATCCCCGCATACGCTCCGGCGATCAGGGCGCGGGAGGCGATGACCGTCGGCAGGCCGGGGCGGGACGTCAGTGTCCCGGTCGGCAGCAGCGTCCGGAGCGCGTAGCCCAGCGCGATCAGCCCGACCGTGCCGTAGCCGAGCGCGACGACTGACTGGTGTTGAGCCGCCCACATCAACGCTGCGACGCCGAGCGCAGCGATGATCGCCTGTGGCACGCTCGCCCGCCGGCCGCCCGTGGCGGGTTCGTGGGCGGGCAAGCGCCGGACGACCACGACCAGCATGAGCACGCCGACGGCCACGAGCGGAACCAAGCCGAGGAAGACCCAGCGCCAGCCGACGCTGACCGTCACGACCCCGGCCACCGAGGGCCCGATGACCGCTGGCAGAACCCAGGCGGCGGCGTTCGCGGCGTAGATGACCGGACGTTCGTGGTCGGTGAACGTCAGCGCGATCAGGAGCGAGACGGAGACGAGGAGCAATCCCGAGCCGAAGCCCTGCAACGCGCGACCGAGGAGGAGCGTCGGCATCCCGCTCGCCGTTCCCGCGACCACGAGACCGGCCGCGAACAACACAGGCCCGGCGAGCAGCGCCGGCGCTGGGCCGCGGCGGTCGCCGATCCGGCCCGAAAGCACCGTCGCGACCACGCTGGAGATCAGGAAGATCGTGAAAGGCCACGAGTAGAGCGACAACCCGTGGAGGTCGGCGACCAGCGTGGGCATCGCCGTCGCCACGCCCATGCTCTCGAACGCGACCAATGTGACCACGAGCAGCAGCGCGATCGTGGTCAGCCGATGTTCCGCGCTCCAGAGCACACTTCGGCGACGGGGTGCGGAGTCGATCGTCGAGGCCATGATCAGCAGCCTGCAACCTCCAGCCCGCTGGAGGTCAAGGTGATTCAGGCCGAGCGGTGCGCTACCGGTTCCAGCGGCAGGTCGCGGGCCGGCGCGGCCGCTTCGCCGCGGGAACTCACGTCGAGCTTGTCGAGGATGTTGCGGACGTGGAACTTCACCATGTGCTCGCTGAGCTGCAGTTGTTCGGCGATCTGCCGGCTGCGCAGACCCCTGGGAGATCCCCGACAGGACTTCCAGTTCGCGGGGTTGAGCCGATCGAGGGGACGCAGCTCGGGCGACTCGGCCGCGCCGAGCGGGAGGGCCGCCGGGACCGTCGTGCCCCAGCTCGGCACGGCGTCGACCTCCCAGTGGCCCCGAGGGCCCGTGAGGCGCTCGGTCAACCCTCAGGGCGGGACCGCGTCGGCGACTTCGGGGCAATCGTCGCGGATCGTCATCCGCAGCACTGATCCGTCCATGCGCCAGGACGTCTCAAACGCGTGGTCCGCGAGAGTGAGACGCTGCTGCTCCACGGCGCCAGCGGCACGGTCGGGCGGTTCGCCGCTCAGGTGGCCGTGGCGCAGGTCGAAAGCGAGGGTGGGCACCCTGGCCGAAAGTTGACCATCGCTGTCGGCTGAACGAAAAGGGGGCCAATCCGGGCCTGTCGCCGGATCGCGGCGACAGGGCCCGGATCACTTCGCGGGAGGCGAAGCCAGTGGGGCCGCCTGGCGGCGCGGGGTCCGCCGCCGCTGCTGAGCCGGGATCTGGACCGTGCCCAGCGCGGAATGGACCGCCGCCTCGGCGAGGGCAGCCAGTTCGCGGCGGGTTTCCGCGCGGCCCGGGGCGATCTCCGGGCAGACGTGGATCTCGAGGACCAGGCCACGCAAGGCCGCGACCCGGCGCAGGGACGCGATCAGCGACTCCGGTCCGATGAACGCCGGGCGGCTGGTCTCGCGTGCGTCGGCGAGGCGGTACCGCAACGCGATCGGGCGCACCGGGACACCGCCGTCGATGGCCGCCTGGAATGTCGCCGTCGTGAAGCGGCCCGACGCCAGGCCGCACCACGTCGTGCCCTCCGGCGTGACGCTCACCAGCGAGCCCGTCCTCAGCGCGTCGGCCAGCGACGCCATCGTGGCGGGCAACGTCGTCAGCCGCTCGCGGTCGAGGAAGATGCTGCCGCCGCGGCGGACCAGGCCGCCGAGCACCGGCCAGCCCGCGATTTCCTTCTTGGCCAGCGCGCGCATCGGCCGCAGCGCGTTGATCGCGACGATGTCCAGCCACGAGATGTGGTTGTTGACCACCAGCGCGCCACGGCCGGCGGGCGCGGTCAGGAAGTCGGCGCCGCCCCGGATGTCCAGGCGGACGCCGAACGCCCGCAGCACGCCGAGGAAGATCAGCCGGAGCAGGCGCTCGCGGCCCGGGGCGACCAGCAGCAAGGGCGCGGACACCAGCGCCGCGAGCACGACCGAGATCGCCGCCGCGAAGCGCAGGACCCGTCGCGGGAGACCGACCACCGGGTCGTCGGCGGTGAGGCAGCCGTCGCCGCAGGGCGACGACGGCATCCAAGCGTGGCTCATCCCTGGCTCCCGAGGAAGAACTTCAGGTACCGCTCGTCGACGTTGTGCAGGTCCAGGAGGACGAAGAAGTCCGCGACGCCGAAGTCGACGTCGAGCGCCGGTGGCCCGCAGACCTTGGCGCCGAGCCGGACGTAGCCCTTGATCAGCGGCGGCAGCGTGGGCCGCGCCGGGCGCTCGATGCCCGTGGTGTCCCACGGGATCAACGGCGTGACGCGCGTGGCCTCGTCGGAGTAGTGCTTGGCGCGCAGGACGTCCCATACGCCGGCGGCGAAGGAACCGTCGTCCACCAGCGGGACGGACGCGCAGCCGGCGAGGTAGCGGTGGCCGGAAAGCAGCATGTAGCGGGCGATGCCGGCCCAGACAAGGCTCACGACGCCGCCGCTGCGGTGGTCCGGGTGCACGCACGACCGGCCGGTTTCGACCAGTGACGGGCGCAGGCCGTCGATCGCGGTCAGGTCGAACTCGCTGTCGGCGTAGAGCTTCCCGGCCTGGGTGGCGCGCTCCGGCGGCAGCATGCGGTAGCAGCCGACGATCTCGCCCGTGTTGTCGTCGCGGACCACGAGGTGGTCGCAGAACTCGTCGAACTCGTCGACGTCGAGACCGGGCCGCGGGGAGTGGAGGCGCGCACCCATTTCCTCGGCGAAAACCCGGTGACGCAGTTTCTGCGCCGCGACCACTTCGTCGTTCGCGTGCGCGACGAGGAGCGAGTACCGGGGGGCGTCGGCGGGGCGCTCGGCACCCGCCTGATCAGTGCTGACGAGGAGCTGTGACGTCGTCATGGTCAAGGTTTACCTGCGCGGAGGAAGCCGCGGAGAGTGCTATCCGATGACCGATGAATGCACGTTCAGTTAATGGCGGGTTCTCTGTCCCGAAAACGCACGAAGGGCCTTCCGGGTCACCCCGGAAGGCCCTTCGCGAGCGAAAATCAGCCCTTGCGCTTCTCGACCGCTTCGGTCAGCTGCGGCGCGACGTTGAACAGGTCGCCGACGATGCCGAAGTCGGCGATCTCGAAGATCGGCGCCTCCGCGTCCTTGTTGACGGCGATGATCGTCTTCGACGTCTGCATGCCCGCGCGGTGCTGGATCGCGCCGGAGATGCCGAGCGCGATGTACAGCTGCGGCGAGACCGTCTTGCCGGTCTGGCCGACCTGGAACTGCGCCGGGTAGTAGCCCGAGTCGACAGCGGCACGCGAGGCGCCGACAGCCGCGCCGAGCGAGTCGGCCAGCTTCTCGACGACGTCGAACTTCTCCGCCGAGCCGACACCACGGCCACCGGACACCACGATGGAGGCCTCGGTCAGCTCCGGCCGGTCACCGCCGGTCACGGGCTCGACGCCGGTGATCTTGGTGGTCTTCGCCGCGTCGACCGCGGGGAGCTCGACGGTCTCCTCGGCCGCCGCGCCCTCGGCCGGCTCGGCCTCGACCGCGCCCGGGCGGATCGAGACGACCGGCGCGCCCTTCGCGGACTTGGACTTGACCGAGAACGCGCCACCGAAGATGGACTGGTCGATGACACCGTCACCGTTGACGCCCACGGCGTCGTAGATCAGGCCGGAGCCCAGGCGCACGGCCAGGCGGGCGGCGACCTCCTTGCCCTCACCGCTGGCGGTGACGAGCACCGCGGCCGGGGGCGCCTGCTGCGCGAGCGCGGCAAGCACGTCGACCTTGGGCGTGACCAGGTAGTTCGCGGCGTCGTCGCCTTCCGCGACATACACCTTGGCGGCGCCGTGCGACGCCAGCGCCTGCTTCGCCTTGGCGGCGGTCCCGGTCGGGCCGACGACGACGGCCGATGGCTCACCGAGCGCGCGGGCGGCGGTCAGCAGCTCGAGCGTGACCTTCTTGACCTCACCGTCGACGTGGTCGACGAGGACGAGTACTTCAGCCATGGTTCTACTTCCTCCTCGAAGAGCCGTTGTCAGATGAGCTTCTGGCCGACCAGGTACTCGGCGACCTTGGTGCCGCCGTCGCCCTCGTCTTCGACCTTCTCGCCGGCGGTGCGCGGCGGCTTCGGCGAGGCTTCGGTCACGGTGGACCACGCGTTGCCGAGGCCGACCTCGCTCGCGTCGATGCCCAGGTCGGCGATGGTGAACGTCTCGACCGGCTTCTTCTTCGCGGCCATGATGCCCTTGAACGACGGGTAGCGCGGCTCGTTGATCTTCTCGCCGACGCTCACGATCGCGGGCAGGCTCGCCTCGAGGTGGGTGAGGCCGTCCTCGGTCTCGCGGGTGGCCTTGATCGTCGAACCGTCGACGGTCAGCTCACGCACGTAGGTGACCTGCGGCAGGCCCAGCAGCTCGGCGAGGATCGCCGGGATGGCGCCACCGCGGCCGTCGGACGACTCGTTGCCGGCGATGACCAGGTCGAAGCCCTCGACCTTGCCGATCGCGGCGGCGAGCACCTTGGCGGTGGCGATCGCGTCGGAGCCGTGCAGCGCCTCGTCGGAGACGTGGATGGCCTTGTCGGCGCCCATGGACAGCGCCTTGCGGATGGCGTCGGTCGCGCGGTCCGGGCCCACCGAGATCACGGTGACCTCGCCCTCGCCGGCTTCCTTGATCTTCAGTGCTTCTTCGACGGCCTTCTCGTTGATCTCGTCGAGCACGGCGTCGGCGGATTCGCGGTCAAGGGTGTGGTCGGACCCGTTGAGCTTCCGCTCCGAGTAGGTGTCCGGTACCTGCTTGACCAGGACGACGATGTTGGTCATGGGTCTGCTTCGACCTCCCGGTTCGTGGCCCGCGGACGACCACGGGACAGTGCTCTACTGGCCGGTAGATTAGGACCAATCGGCGCGCGGGACCCGTCGAGGTGACGTCATTCACCTGGATGCGCAATCTAGTGGGACCATCGTCCCGATAGTTGACCGGTTACCCCACCCGAACTGCCGTTCGTCCAATCGGACCAACCACGGCCTACTGGCGGTGGGTGTCAGGCATTAACCTCCCCCACCATGCCCGCGCGCATCGCCGTCATCACCGACTCGAGCTCCTGCCTGCCCGACCTCGTCGCTTCTCGCTGGGCCATCGGCGTCGTCCAGATCCAGCTGAGCCTGGGAAGCCACTACGACGACGAAAACCGCTTCGACCGCGGCGAAGTGATCGACGCCATGAGAGCCGGGCAGGTGATCGCCACGGCGCCCCCGGACCCGGGGGCGTTCTTCTGGGCCTACCAGGAGGCGGCCACCGCCGGCGCGACCGCCATCGTCAGCATCCACATCTCCGGCCGCATGTCCGACACCGTCCGCGCGGCCCGGGAGGCCGCCCAGCAGGTCCGCATCCCGGTGCACGTCCTGGACAGCCGCACCACCGGCATGAGCCTCGGCTTCGCCGCCGTGTCGGCCGCGCGGGCCGCCGCGGCCGGCGCGGACGCCGACCGGGTCATCGAAGCCGCCGAACGCCGGTGCACCACGAGCACCGAGTTCATCTACGTCGACACCCTCGAGTACCTCCGCCGCGGCGGCCGGATCGGCGCCGCCCAGGCCATGCTCGGCAGCGCGTTTTCGATCAAACCGCTGCTCACGGTCAAGGACGGCGAGGTCGCGCCGCTCGCCCGGGTCCCCGGCACAAAGCGCGCCCTGGCCAAGATGGTCGACCTCGCCGTGAAGAAGTCCGGCGGGTTCCGCGCCGACATCGCGGTGACGCGGTTCGGCGCCAGCGATCACGAACTGGAGATCGGGAGGCAGATCGAACGCCGGGTGCCGGCGATGGTCGAGAGCATGGTCGTCGAAGCGAGCACGGTCATCGGCGCGCACCTCGGCCCCGGCGCGCTCGGCATCACGGTGTCGCCGGTGGGCTGACCCGCCGGGCCGGGACCAGCAGGACCACGAGCGGCAGCAGCACCCCCAGCCCGGTCGTCCCCACGATGAGGACCTGGTCGATCCGCTCGAAGTGCCCGACGTGGCCGAGGTGGTAGAGGAAGTGCGGGACGCCGAACAGCAGCGCCGAGACGGCCGCGAGCCGCGCCACCGCTGTGGTGCCGATCACGGCGGCCCCGACCAGCAGCGCCGCGAGCCCCAGGTTGAGCCCGCCGAAGTCGCGCAGAAGGTGCTCGTTGAACGGCCCGTCCATCGACACCCAGCCGGTGCGGAAGCCGGGAAAGTCCTGGTAGAAGCCGGTCGGCGAGACCAGTGGCCAGATTCCGACCACGGCCTCGACCAAGCCGAAGACGACGAGCAGTACGCGGGTGATGGTCCGTTGCATGACCACGGAACGACACGGCGGCGTCGGACGTGACACCCGCTAGGGTCGCGGAGGTGACCACCCCAGCCACCCGGGCCGAGGCGCTGCACCTGACCGGCGAGCGGACCGTCCCCGGCATCGCCGAGGAGAATTACTGGTTCAGGCGCCACGAAGCCGCATACGCCGCCCTGCTCCCCCATTGCGCGGACGCGACGGTCCTCGAAGCCGGCTGCGGCGAGGGCTACGGCGCGAGCCTCCTCGCCACGACGGCCCGCCGGGTGCTCGCGCTGGACTACGACGTCCCGACCACCGAGCACGTCGCCCGTCGCTACCCCGAGCTCGCCGTCGCGCGGGCGAACCTGGCCTTCCTCCCGGTCCGGGACGGCGCGGTCGACGTCGTGGCCAACTTCCAGGTCATCGAGCACCTGTGGGACCAGGCCGGGTTTCTCGCCGAGTGCCGGCGGGTGTTGTCGCCGAACGGCAAACTGCTGGTCACGACGCCGAACCGGCTGACCTTCACCCCGGACAGCGACACGCCACTGAACCCGTTCCACACGCGCGAGCTGGCGCCCTCCGAACTGGCCGGGCTGCTCACCGACGCCGGCTTCGCCGTCGAATCGCTGCACGGGCTGCACCACGGCCAGGCTGTGCGCGCCCTCGACGAGCGGTACGGCGGTTCGATCATCGACGCCCAGCTCGACGTGGTCATGGGCAAGCTGCCGGGGCAGGCCGAGTGGCCGGAAGCCCTGCTCGCCGACGTCGCCGCGATCGAAGCCACCGGGTTCGACATCCACGGCGACGACCTGGACGCCAGCCTCGACCTGATCGCCGTGGCGGTGCGCCGATGAGCGAGGGGACCTTCTGTCTCGTCGTGCACAGCCACCTGCCGTGGCTGCCGCACCACGGGAGCTGGCCGGTCGGCGAGGAATGGCTCTACCAGGCGTGGGCGCACTCCTACCTGCCGATGGTCGAGCTCCTGGAGCGCTTCGCCGACGAAGGCCGCCGCGACGTGCTGACGCTGGGCGTGACGCCGGTGCTGGCCGCGCAGCTCGACGACCCGTACAGCATCCGCGCGTTCCACGACTGGCTCGGCCACTGGCAGCTGCGTGCCCAGCACGCGGCGACGCTGTGGCGCGGCGACCCGCTGCTGCGCGAGCTCGCCGCGGCCGAGCACCGGACCGCCGTCCGCGCGGCCGAAGAGCTCGGGACGCGGTGGCGGCACGGGTTCTCCCCGGTCCTGCGGTCCCTGGTCGACAATTCGACCATCGAGCTGCTCGGCGGCCCGCTCGCCCACCCGTTCCAGCCGCTGCTGGACCCGCGAGTGCGTGAGTTCGCGCTGAACGGCGGTCTCGCCGACACGGCCTTGCGGCTCGGGACGCGCCCGGAGGGGATCTGGGCCCCCGAGTGCGGCTACGCGCCTGGTATGGAAAACGACTACGCGGCGGCGGGCGTGCGGCGGTTCATGGTCGACGGCCCGTCGCTGCGCGGCGAGACCTGGGCCGCCCGGCCGGTCGGCGACACCGACGTTCTCGCCTTCGGCCGGGACCTTGAGGTCACCTACCGCGTCTGGTCACCGAAGGCCGGCTACCCCGGCCACGCCGCCTACCGCGACTTCCACACCTGGCAGCACGAGGTCGGCCTCAAGGCCGCGCGGGTCACCGGCAAGACGGTCGAGCCGCAGGACAAGGCGCCCTACGACCCGGCGCTCGCCGCGGACGTGCTGGAGACGCACGTCAAGGACTTCGTCGAGACCGTCGTGACGCGCCTGCGGTCGCTGAAGCGCCAACACGGGCGTGAGGCGCTCGTGGTCGCCGCGTACGACACGGAGCTGTTCGGGCACTGGTGGCACGAAGGGCCGGCGTGGCTGGAAGGCGTGCTGCGCGCGCTCCCCGACGCCGGTGTGCGGGTGACGACGCTGAAGGGCGCGATGGAAGCCGGCCACGTCGGCGAGCCGATCGACCTGCCTTCGTCGTCGTGGGGGTCGGGCAAGGACTGGCGCGTCTGGGACGGCGAGCAGGTCAAGGACATGGTCGCCGCCAATGCCGCGTTGCAGGACCGGCTGCTCGACCTGGTCGCCGGGCTCGACCGGACAGCCCGGGACACCGTCGCCGACCAGGCCGTCGCCGAGGCGATGCTGGCGCTGGAAAGCGACTGGGCGTTCATGGTCACCAAGGACTCGGCCGCGGACTACGCGCGCCGTCGCGCGGCCGTCCACACCGAGCGCTTCGACGCGCTGGCCGGGCTGCTGCGCCGCGGCGAACGCGCGCGCGCCGTCGAGGTCGCCGCCGCCTACCGCGCCGACGACGGACCGTTCGGGCACCTCGACGCCCGGGCGCTGAAGCACAACTGAAAGGGACGCACCGGATGGGAATCCACGAAATTCCGCTCAAGACCCTCGACGGGCGGGACAGCTCGCTGGGCGAGTTCACGGGCAAGGCGCTGCTCGTGGTCAACGTCGCGTCGAAGTGCGGCCTGACTCCGCAATACTCCGGCCTCGAGCGGCTGCAGGAACGCTTCGGCGAGCAGGGCTTCTCCGTCGTCGGGTTCCCGTGCAACCAGTTCGCCGGGCAAGAACCGGGCAGCGCGGACGAGATCCAGACGTTCTGCTCGACGACCTACGGCGTCACGTTCCCGCTGTTCGAGAAGATCGACGTCAACGGCGAAGGCCGGCACCCGCTCTACGCCGAGCTGACCGAGACCGCTGACGACGAAGGCGCCGCCGGCGACGTCCAGTGGAACTTCGAGAAGTTCCTCGTCGGCGTGGACGGCGAGGTCCTGGCGCGGTTCCGGCCGCGCACCGAGCCCGAGGACGAGACGGTCGTCAAGGCCATCGAGGCGGCACTGCCGGCTTGATGTGACGGTGCGGACCGGCCGTGGTCGAAATCAGGACGAGCCCGCTTCGATCACGGCTCGCACGCACTTCGCGACCACCGCCGGGTCCACCTTGATCACGCGACGGTCGTAGGTGAGCAGCCCGTTGACCTCGTTTTCCACATCGGTCGTCTGGGTGTAGACGGCCCCGGACAAGCCGCGGTCCGCCACGATCCGCTCGAGGGCGGCGCTCACCTCGGCGTAGCGCTCGGTGAGCCGCTCCCGCGTCGGCGTCATCTCGTACGCGTTCGGCGGGCCCGGCCAGCAGTGGTCGTCCAACACCAGGCCGAGGCCGCCGTACTCGCCGTCGACGATCGCGCGGCCGTCGCGCACCGACGGCGAACCCGGACCCACGTACGTGTGGTCGTCGTAGACGTCGCCCGCGCCGCTGTCCGGCCGCGAAAAGCAGCAGTTGACGCCGCTGTTCGCGATCACCAGCCGCGTCGGGTCGAGGGTTTTGACCGATTCCGCGACACGGGCCGTGTCGAACTCGCCCCAGCCCTCGTTGAACGGGACCCAGCCGACGATCGACGGGACCGCTTGCAGCTGCGTCACCATTTCGGCCAGCTCCGCCTCGAACCGCTCGCGCGCCCGCGGGACCGGGTCCGGCGCGATTCCCGGCGGGCCGTCGAACGACACGGTCAGCGACGGCATGTCCTGCCAGACGAGCAAGCCCAGCGTGTCGGCCCAGTGGTACCAGCGGGCCGGCTCGACCTTGACGTGTTTGCGGACGAAGTTGAAGCCCAGCTCCTTCGTCTTCTCGAGGTCGAACCGCAGGGCGTCGTCGGTGGGCGCGGTGGAGATGCCGTCCGGCCAGTAGCCCTGGTCGAGCGGTCCGTGCAGAAAAGTGACACGGCCGTTGAGCGCGATCCGCGGCCGGCCCTGCGGGTCCGGGACCAGGCCGATCGTCCGGAGGCCGGCGTAGCTGCCGACCTCGTCCGAAATCGAACCACGCCCGTCGAAGAGCTGGACGCGCAGCGAGTAGAGGTGCGGGTCGTCGGGCGTCCAGAGGCGCGGGGAGGGAACGTCCACGCGCGCCGACGTCCCGGCCGCACCCGACGCCCGCGCCGTCTCGGTGCCGTTTGCCGAAAGAATGACAACGACCTCGGCACCGCCGGTGACCTGCGGGAACACCGTCACGCCGGTCAGGTCGGGGGTCAGCTCCAGCCGCTCGATCCTGGTCTCGGGGACCGGCTCCAGCCACACCGTTTGCCAGATTCCGGACGACGGGGTGTAGCAGATCCCGCCGGGCGCGTTGCGCTGCTTGCCGACCGGGAAGGGCTCGATGTCGGTGCGGTCTTCGGCGCGGACAGTCAGCTCCTGCGGCCCCGAAGCACGCAGGACGTCGGTGACGTCCGCGCTGAACGCCGTGTACCCGCCTTCGTGGGTCGCGACGAGCTGGTTGTTGACCCAGACCTTCGCCGTCTGGTCGACCGCGCCGAAGTGCAGGAGGACCCGTGAGCCGTGCCAGTCGGAGGGGACTTCGAAAAGACGCCGGTACCAGAGGACTTCGTCGCGTCGTCCAATTCCGGACAACGCCGATTCCGGCGGGAACGGGACGAGGATGCGCTCGGCGTAGCCGGACGGCCGTGGTTCATCCGGCGACGACGGCCAGCCCGCGTACTCCCAGACTCCGTTGAGGTTCAGCCAGCGAGGCCGCGTCAGCTGGGGCCGTGGGTACTCGGGCAGGGCGTTGTCCGGAGCGACGTCGGCGCTCCACGGGGTCGGCAGGGGCGGGTCGAGCCGGCGCCAGCCGGGGTCCTTGTCAGGAGTCATCCCGGTCGATGGTGGCAGAGATCCTCACGTCGGCCAGTGATCGAGATCACATGTGAACACTTCGCCAGCACGGGCGCGTCGAGGCCTCCTGACTCGCGAGTAACCTCTGCCCATGCGAGTGCTGATGCTGTCCTGGGAGTACCCGCCCGTGGCCATCGGGGGCCTGGCCCGGCACGTCCACGCGCTCGCTACCCACCTCGCCCGCCAGGGCCACGAGGTCGTCGTGCTCTGCCGGCACGCCGCCGGCACCGACGCCGGAACGCACCCGCGCACCGACCGCGTCGTCGAGGGCGTGCGGATCATCCGGGTCGCCGAAGACCCGATGCACGTGACGTTCGAACGGGACCTCGTCGCCTGGACGCTGGCCATGGGGCACGCCATGATCCGCGCCGCGCAGGACCTGCTGCGCAGCTGGCAGCCCGACGTCGTCCACGCGCACGACTGGCTGGTCGCCCACCCGGCCATCGCGATCGCCGAGGCGGCGCGGGTGCCGCTGGTCGGCACGATCCACGCGACCGAGGCGGGGCGGCACTCCGGCTGGCTTTCGCACCCGCTGAACCAGCAGGTCCACTCGGTCGAATGGTGGCTCGCGAACCGCGCCGACGCGCTGATCACCTGCTCGCAGGCGATGCGTCGCGAAGTCGCGTACCTCTTCGAGGTCGAGGCGGCCGACGTCACGGTGATCCACAACGGCATCGAGGAGCGCGGCTGGCAGGTGCCCGCGGACGAGATCGCGCGCGCCCGCGAGGTGTACAGCCCGGCCGGTGCGCCGCTGTTGCTCTACTTCGGACGACTCGAGTGGGAAAAGGGCGTGCAGGACCTGCTGGCCGCGCTCCCCCGCATCCGGCGCCGCCACCCGGGCACCCGCGTGGTCGTTGCCGGAAAAGGACGACACTTCGACGAGCTGGTCGAGCAGTCGCGGAAGCTGCGGGTGCGGCGCGCGGTCGACTTCGTCGGGCACCTCTCCGACCGCGACCTCCGCGCGGCGCTGGCCGCGGCCGACGCCGTCGTGCTGCCGAGCCGGTACGAGCCGTTCGGCATCGTCGCGCTGGAGGCCGCGGCCGCGAAGGCACCGCTGGTGGCGTCGACCGCCGGCGGGCTCGGCGAGGTCGTCGTCCACGGCGAGACCGGGCTGGCGTTCAGCCCCGGTGACGTCACCGCGCTGGCCGCCGCGGTGACGACGGTGCTCTCCGACGCCGACGCCGCGGCCGAGCGGGCCCGGGCCGCGCAGTCCCGGCTGGCCGCGGACTTCGACTGGGGCCGGATCGCCGAAGCGACCGCCGAGGTCTACCGGCGGGCGAAGCCGGGCGAACCGGTCGAGCTGCCCCGCCCCAAGATCGCCACCGGCAACGCCTTCGAACCGGTGCCGGCCGAGATCCCGGAAGTCTAGGTAGCCGCCGCGCTCAGAACCGGCAGGGCCGGAAGCACGCCGGAGCGGCCGAAACGGTCGTGGTCGTGATTCCGTTCACGGCGAACGCGAGCGAAAACACGACGAAGAGGGTGGCGGCGGCAGCTCTGAACCTGCTGGTCATGGGGACTCCTCGGGAAGCGGCGGCGCGATCGGCGCCTCGCAGCGAGCATCCGCGCCGCCTCCCGGGAAAACAATAAGCGGAACAGCACGGGCCGGTACGTATCCGTCTTCCGTGATCGGTTCGTCCGGTTCACCGGGTCCCGGTCAGCAGCCGGTGAACGTCGGCCTCGCGTCCGCACCGGACAGCTGCTCCGGGCTCATGGCCGAAAAAACGCCACCAGCCAATTCGCCGGCGTTTGGCCCCCAGCGTCACAGTCGGGTCTCGGGTGACAACCCGCTGGCCTGCGCAAACGCCTTGAAGACACGAACCCAACTCCGCGAGGTCACCATGAAGATCCTCTCCCTCACCGCAGCCGGCCTGCTCGCACTCACCCCGGCGGCCGCCGCGCAGACCACCACCCCGCCACCGCTGCCCACTTGGCTGAAGCTGTCCGCCTCCAGCGGACATCCCGGCGAAAAGGTCTCTCTCACTGTCGCGTGCGAAGGCGAAGCGAGCCCGGTCACGACGAAAGCCCTGCGCATCACCGCGCCGTTGGACCGCAACGCCGAGGGACACCAGCCGTGGGCGTTTTTCGGCGAAAGCGTCGTCGCCGCCGTCGCGCCCGGCACGTATCCGGTCTCCGTCCGCTGCGCGGGGAAAGCCCTGAGCGTGCGCTTCACGGTCCTGGCGGCGAAGTCCCGGCCCGGCCAGGTGAAGGTCCTCCCCCACGGCGCACCCCGGACCGGGGACGGCTCGGCCGCCTAGAAGACCGGCAGCAGGACGCCGTGCTCGGACTCCGGTCGCGGGCCGAAGATGCGGCGGTCGGCTTCGGCGATCGGGACGTCGTTGATGCTCGCTTCGCGGCGGCGCATCAGGCCTTCGTCGCTGAACTCCCACAGCTCGTTGCCGTAGCTGCGGAACCACTGGCCCTCGGCGGTCCGGGACTCGTACTGGAACCGGACGCCGATGCGGTTGCCGCGAAACCCCCACAATTCCTTGCGCAGGGCGTAGTCCAGCTCGCGCGCCCATTTCTCGGTGAGGAACTCGACGATCCGCGCGCGTCCGACGACGTGCCGGTCGCGATTGCGCCAGACCGAGTCCTCCGTGTACGCGAGCGAGACGTGCTCGGGGTCGCGGGTGTTCCACGCGTCTTCGGCGGCCTGGACCTTCTGGCGGGCGGTGCCTTCGTCGAACGGCGGGAACGGCGGGAACGGCGGGCGCGGGGTCATGCGAGCTCCTTCCGAACGCGGAGAACGTGCGTTCTCCACAGCTCTCGCTAGACTAGAGAACGATCATTCTCAGCGCCAGGGGCAGGTGACATGGATTCCACGGAGGCGACCGACCGGCTGCTGGAGGCCGCCGAGGACCTCTTCTACGCCCACGGCGTGCAAGCGGTCGGGATGGACGCCGTCCGCGAACGCTCCGGCGTCTCGCTCAAGCGGCTCTACCAGTGCTTCCCGGCGAAGAGCGACCTGGTCGAGGCGTACTTGCTCCGCCGCGACGAACGCTGGCGCGGTTCGTTGCGCGATTTCGTCCACGCCCGCGGCGACGACCCCCTGGCCGTGTTCGCCTGGCTGAAGAACTGGTTCGCCGAGCCGGGCTTCCGCGGCTGCGCGTTCATCAACTCCTTCGGCGAGTTCGGCGAGCCCGCCCCCGGCATCGCCGCCGCGATCCGCAAGCACAAGGACGAGGTCCGGGCCTACCTGCGCGGCCTCGTGCCCGACCGGAGCGTTGCCGACCAACTGTTCGCGCTCATGGAGGGCGCGACCGTGCTCGCCGCCATCACCGGAGATCCCCGCGAAGCGGAAACGGCCGGTGAGGCGGCGAAGGTCCTGCTGGCCACTCAGGGGTAGAGCGTCAGGCTCGGATCGAGCGCGACCTCGGCCAGCTGGGCGAGGCTCAGGGGCGGCGACGGCATGTCCGGCGCATCGCCCTGCTTCGCGTCCCGGGCGGTGTTCTGGGCCTCGACGATGAGGCCGGTGCCGTCGGGCTTGGTGACGTTCACCCGATTGGCCGTCGGGCCACCCGGCGTGGTGAGCATCTCCTCGACGATCGTTTCGCCGTGGGGTCCGGTCCGGCGGTGGCACGAGCCCTGCATCTGTTCGGGCGGCGGGCTGCACTCGGTCGCCGGGTTGGCGTTGCCGCCGAGCCGGGTGACGATGGCCCAGACGTTGCCCTTGTGCGTCTTTTCCGTCGTCGAGGCCGCGGCCATGAAGTAGTCCTCGCCGCCGCTGCACGTGCTGTCCTTCGCCACCGGCGCGGAAAAGACGTGGTAGAACGCCAGCGGCCCGTGCTGGGTGCCCTTCGGGTACTGCCCCAGCGTGTGGACGCCCAGCGTCGTACCCGCGGCGAGGCGCTGCCGGACGGCGTCGGTGAGCGCCGTCGTCAACCGGTCCGCCACCACGTCCGTCTTCTCCCGGAGCGGTGCCCCGGTCGGCCGCGGGTCGCGGCTGCACCCTTCCGGCGACGGGGGCGGCGTACTGGCCGCTCCCGGCTGCACCACGCTCGGCGCGGGACCGCCCGGGGCGAGGACGAGCACCGCGCCGGCGGCCACCGCCGCGACGCCCGCGCCCGCGGCGGTCCACGGGTTCGCCACGCGACGCACCCGCGCCCGGCGGCGTTCGCGGTCCAGCACCGCCTCGACGTCCACTGTGGACGGTGGGACGACGCCGATCGCCGCGTCGAACTGGTCCTTGCTCATTTCTTCCTCCATCAGTTCTGGCTCGCGGCGACGAGCGCGCGCAGCGAGTCGAGCCCGCGCGCGGTCTGGCTCTTCACGGTTCCGGGCGAACACTCGAGGATCTCGGCGGTCTCCTCGATCGACAGGTCGCAGTAGTAGCGCAGCACCACCGCGGCCCGGCGCCGCGGCGGCAGCGCGTCGAGCAGTTCCAGCAGGCCGAGCCGTTCGACGACGACGTCGTCGGGCGGCACCGGCAGTTCCGGCAGCGTCTCCGCCGGCTCTTCCCGCCGCCACGCCCGGCCCTTCTCGTCCAGCCACGTGCGCACGAGGATCCGGCGGACGTAGGCGTCGAGGTGCTCCACCTGCCGGGCCCGCAACCAGTTCCGGTACAGCTTGCCGATGCTGATCGACACCAGATCGTCGGCGAGGTACCAGTCCCGGCACAGCAAGTACGCCGTGCGGCGCATGACTTCCATCCGGGCCGTGACGTAATCGCGGTAACCCGCTTCTTCCGACCGTTTCACCAGTTCCTCCTCGTTGCCCCAACACCTGTCGAACGGGGGTCGCGGGCGCTGGGGTTGCCCGGAGATCGAAATCCGGGCAACCCGCCGCCGCGGCCGTCCCGTTCCACGAACCGGGGGACCCGACAGTGAGGAACCATTCCATGAGGAAACCGATCACCGCGGTCATCGCGGTGACCTTGGCCGCGGGCGTGCTCACCGCACCCGGCGCGGCGGCCGCCCCGGCGGACGGACCGGCGGGGACGCCGAGCCGGATCACCCTGGTCACCGGCGACCAGGTGCTGGTCAGCGGCACGGACGTGCGGGTGCTGCCCGCCCGCCGGGACCGCCCGGTGCCGTTCCGGCAGTACACCCGCCACGGCGACAGCTACGTCATGCCCGGCGACGCCGCCGGCCTGGTCCGCGCCGGGCGGCTCGACGAGCAGCTGTTCAACGTCACCGGCCTGCTGCGCCAGGGTTACGACGACGCCCGGACGCCGCACGTGCCGCTGCTGGTCCGGCAGGCGGGCCCGGCGGTCGCCGCCCGGACCGGCGTGGCCACCCGGCCGGCCGCGCTCGGCTACACCGCGCTCGACGAGCCCAAGTCCGGCGCCGCGGCGTTCTGGAACCGGCTCGCCACCGAACCCGCCACGCTCGCGGCAAGCACCGCGAAGGTGTGGCTCAACGCGAAGGTGCAGGCGAGCCTCGACCAGAGCGTGCCGCAGATCGGCGCGCCCGCGGCGTGGCAGGCGGGCCTCACCGGCCGCGGCGTGACCGTCGCGGTGCTCGACACCGGCATCGCCACCGCCCACCCGGACTTCGCCGGCCGCGTGGGCCCGGGCAAGGACTTCACCGGCAAGGGCAGCGTCGAAGACGACCAGGGGCACGGCACGCACGTGGCCTCGACGATCGCCGGCTCCGGCGCGGCGTCGGGCGGGAAGTACCGGGGAGTGGCGCCCGACGCGACCCTGGCCGTCGGCAAGGTCCTCGACGAATCCGGCCACGGCACGTTCGACACCGTCCTGGCCGGCATGCAGTGGGCGGTGACCGAGGCGCACGCCCGCGTGGTGAACATGAGCCTCGGCAGCGGCCCGTCGGACGGGACCGATCCGGTGTCCGAAGCCGTGAACAGCCTGACCCACGACTACGGCACCCTGTTCGTCGTCGCCGCGGGCAATTCCGGCCACGACGAGACCGTCGCGAGCCCGGCGGCGGCCGACGCCGCGCTCGCCGTGGCCAGCGTGTCCAAAAAGGACGTCCTGAGTGCGTTCTCCAGCCGCGGCCCCCGCCCCGGCGACGGCGCGGCCAAACCGGACGTCGCTGCCCCCGGCGAGTCGATCACCGCGGCGCGGCCGGCCGGGATCCCACCGGCGGGCGACCCGGTCGGCGACGGCTACCAGACGCTGAACGGCACGTCGATGGCTACGCCGCACGTCGCGGGCTCGGCGGCGATCCTGGCCCAGCAGCACGCCGATTGGCCGGCGGAGCGGCTCAAGGCCGCACTGACCAGCAGCGCCACACCCGTCGACGCCGGACCGGCGGCGGTCGGCACCGGCCGCGTCGACGTCGCCCGCGCGACGACCACGCCGGTCACCGCCACCGGCGCGGCGTCGGCGTACCTCCCCTGGCCCAACCACGGGATGACCAAGAAGGCGACAGTCACCTGGTACAACTCCGGCGTCACGCCGGTGACGCTGACGCTCGCCAGTGACCTCGGCGACCTGCTCACCTTCCCGGCGGCCGTGACGGTGCCCGCGGGCGGCAGCACCCCGGTGGAACTCACGTTCGCCGCCCACGACGGCGCTCCGGGTACCCACGCCGGCATCCTCACCGCGCGCGGTGACGGTGTCAGCACCCGGACCGCGCTGTCGGTCCGGCAGGAGGGGGAGATGTACGACCTGACCATCGGCCTGGTCGACCGCGACGGCAAGCCGTGGGCGCCGACCGGCTACCCGCCGGTGGCGATCATCGACCTCGACACCGGCTCGTTGACCCACGCCGAGCCGGGCACGTACCGGTTGCCGCGCGGCCGGTACGCCGTGCACAGCCACATCGAGACGCCGCGGCCTGGTCAGGAGCCGTCGCACAGCTTCATCAGCCTGCCGGAACTGGTGCTCGACCACGACGTCACGCAGACTTTCGACGCGCGCGACGGCAAGCCGATGTCACTGGAGCCGGACAACCCCGCGGCGCGCGGCGGCACTCACCACGTCGAGCTGCTCAGCCGGATCACCGCCTGT
Source organism: Amycolatopsis sp. NPDC058278 (assembly GCF_042881395.1). Classification (NCBI taxonomy): domain Bacteria; kingdom Bacillati; phylum Actinomycetota; class Actinomycetes; order Pseudonocardiales; family Pseudonocardiaceae; genus Amycolatopsis; species Amycolatopsis sp. NPDC058278. Next base: position 54,579 of record NZ_JBHVXZ010000003.1, read on the forward strand.
GCCTGCGTCTTCGCGGACAACACCGACCTCGACCCGCGCTTCCACGAAGCCTTCGCCGCGACGGTGTCGGGGACCTCGTCGGCCGCCTTCGCCTTCGGCCAGCAGCGCCGGGCCACCGAACCGGACCTCGAGCTGACCGCGGACGACGGGAAGCCGTTCGCGGTCCGGGGCATGTGGCTGGAGTCGGCCGCGCCGGCAGGCAGCAGCACACTGCCGGTCGTGTCCGGTGGGGCCGGCACACCGGAGGACCTGGCCGGGATCGACGCCCACGGCAAGCTCGTGGTCATCCGGCTGCCCCAGGACACGCCGATCACCGAGACCTACCAGCGGCTCGCGAACGTCGAGCACGCCGGGGCGAAACTCGGCCTGGTCTCCATGTCCGGCACCGTGGCCGCGGCCACGGTGCTCGGCGGCGGTGTCCCGACGCTGACCATGCCGACGATCTGGAGCGGGATGTCGGTGACCGGACAGCGCCTGGCGGAGCTGGCGAAGAAGGGCGGCGCTTCGGCGACGGTGGTCAGCCGTCCGTCGCCGAACTTCCGCTACGAACTCGCCGATGGCGTCGAGCGGGCGGTGACGGCCGCCCGCGTGCAGCGGCCGAAGACGCGTGACCTCGCCGAGGTGCGCACCGCCTACCACGACAACGTTCCCTCGACCATCCGTTACGTTGCCGGGTACGAGTTCTTCGGTCGGAAGGTCGGCTACGGCTACACCGAACCCGTGGCCGACCAGCAGGAACGCACCGAGTACTACTCCCCCGGCCGGTGGGAGACGATCTGGACCGCCGGTTACCTCGGTGAACTGACGGAGAAGCTCGACCTCGCCGCGGGCCGCAGGTACCAGCTCGCCTGGAACAAGGCCGTGGCCGGCCCGTCGTTGCGCGGGCTGACCGTGACCCACTCCGGCGAACAGCCACGGCCGTGGGCGTGGCGCAAGGACGGCGTCTTCGACATGTGGCTGCCGCTGTTCGGCGACGCCGCCGGACGGCCGCGCACCGCCGCGTCGTTCGCCGGCGACACCGGTTCGGTGAGCCTCGCCAAGGACGGCGTCGCGATTCCGGTGTCCCTGGACGAGCCGGGCCGGGCCACCATCCCGGTGCCGGACGCCGACGGCGCGTACCGGCTCTCCGCGGACGTCCACCGGCACACCGCCTGGTGGCCACTGTGGACGGACGTGTCGGCGGAGTGGGGCTTCCGCTCGTCGGCGGTCGCGGACGGCCAGGCGCTGCCGCTGCTCACCGCCCGGTTCGACCCGGCGGTCGACCTCCGCAACCGCGCACCGGGCGGGCGGGTCTTCACGTTCCCGGCGTTCGTCGAGCGGCAAGGCGGCGGGGCCGGGACGAAGCTGGCCGTCGAGACGTCCGTGGACGACGGGCGCACCTGGCAGCCCGCGGTCACCCTGCGGACCGGGGAGCACTGGACGGTCGTGGTGCGGAATCCTGCCGGTGGGTTCGTCTCGCTGCGGACGAGCGCGTCGGACGACGGTGGGAACACCGTGCGGCAGACGGTGATCCGGGCGTACGCGATCTCCTGACGCGGAAATGAACCGGTCCGGTGACGGGGAGCCGCCGTCACCGGACCGGTCCGGACCACACCATCCCAATCAGTGTGGATCCGGCTTCCCCTCGTCAGGTAGGGGAAGCCGGGGCCCTGCTACCGGGCGTCCGTGAGGTACCGCGCGTAGGCACCCGTGGTGAGGAAGCTCGGCAGCTTCTCGCCCAGCGCGGTTTCGGTGAAGATCTCGTACGCGTCGTCGAGGCGGTTGCCCTCGCCCAGGTCGGCGCGCACCGACGCGAGTTCGTCGTCCAGGAATTCGACCGCCAGCTCGCGGGTGAGCACCGTGCCGTCCTCGAGCTTCGTGCCGTTGCGGATCCACTGCCAGATCTGGCAGCGCGCGATCTCCGCGGTGGCCGCGTCCTCCATGAGGTTGTGGATCGCCGCCGCGCCGGTGCCGCGCAGCCACGCGTCGACGTAGCGCAGGGCGACGTTGATGTTCGCGCGGACGCCCGCTTCGGTGACCTCGCCGCCGGCGCTGGCCACGTCGAGCAGGTCCTCGGCGGTGACGTCGACGTCTTCGCGCAGCTTGCCGAGCTGGTTCGGCCAGCCGCCGAGCACGCCGTCGAAGACCTCGCGGCAGACCGGGACCAGGCCGGGGTGCGCGACCCACGAGCCGTCGAAACCGTCGCCGGCCTCGCGTTCCTTGTCCGCGCGGACCTTCTCGAGCGCGGTCGCGTTGATCTCCGGGTCCTTGCTCGGGATGAACGCGGCCATGCCGCCGATGGCGTGCGCGCGACGCCGGTGGCAGGTGCGCACCAGCAGTTCGGTGTAGGCCCGCATGAACGGCACGGTCATGGTCACCTGCGCGCGGTCCGGCAGGACGAAGTCGGCGCCGTGCGCGGCGAAGTTCTTGATCATGCTGAAGATGTAGTCCCAACGCCCGGCGTTCAGGCCCGCCGCGTGCTCGCGCAGCTCGTAAAGGATTTCGTCCATCTCGAACGCGGCGGTGATCGTCTCGATCAGCACCGTGGCGCGGATCGTGCCGCGGGGGATGCCGAGTTCGCGCTGGGCCAACAGGAAGACATCGTTCCACAGCCGCGCTTCGAGGTGGTTCTCGAGCTTCGGCAGGTAGAAGTACGGGCCGACGCCGCGGGCGACCAGCTGGCGGGCGTTGTGGAAGAAGTACAGGCCGAAGTCGACCAGGCTCGCCGACACCGGGCGGCCGTCGATGCGGATGTGCTTCTCCACCAGGTGCCAGCCACGGGGCCGCGCGACGATCGTCGCCGGGTCTTCGCCGATCGTGTAGCGCTTGCCGGCTTCCGTGGTGAAGTCGATGTTGCGGCGGATCGCGTCGAACAGGTTGAGCTGGCCGTCGATGACGTTGTGCCACGTCGGCGACGTCGCGTCCTCGAAGTCCGCCAGCCAGACCTTCGCGCCGGAGTTCAGCGCGTTGACCGTCATCTTGCGGTCGGTCGGGCCGGTGATCTCGACGCGGCGGTCCTCCAAACCCGGCGCGGTCGGGGCGACGTGCCACGACTCGTCGTCGCGGATCCGGCGGGTCTCCGGCAGGAAGCCGAGCGGCTTCTCGCCGGACTGCAGTTCCTCGCGCCGCACGCGGCGGGCATCGAGCAGCTCGCGCCGGCGTCCGGCGAACGTGTTGTCCAGCTTGGCCAGGAAGTCGAGTGCCGCCGGGGTCAGGATCTCCGCGAACCGGCCCTCGACGGGCCCGGTGACCTCGATGCGGTAGTTCAGCCGATCAACCATGGAGTGCCTCCGCGAGCTGTGGGCGGGGAAGGGAAGAAGGGGAAGGACGCGGCCTGACGGCGGAGGGGGGTGCGCCGTCAGGCCGCGGCCGGGATCAGTGGAACTGGGCTTCTTCGGTGGAGCCCTTGAGCGCGGTGGTCGAGCTCTCCGGGTTCAGCGCGGTGGCGACCTGGTCGAAGTAACCGGTGCCGACCTCGCGCTGGTGCTTGGTCGCGGTGTAGCCGCGGCTCTCCGAAGCGAACTCGCGCTCCTGCAGGTCGACGTAGGCGGTCATGCCCTCGCGGGCGTAGCCGTGCGCCAGGTCGAACATCGAGTAGTTCAGCGCGTGGAAGCCGGCCAGCGTGATGAACTGGAACTTGTAGCCCATGTGGCCGAGCTCGCGCTGGAACTTCGCGATCGTCGCGTCGTCCAGGTGCTTCTTCCAGTTGAACGACGGCGAGCAGTTGTAGGCCAGCATCTGGTCCGGGAACTTCGCCTTGATCGCCTCGGCGTACTTGCGCGCCACCTCGAGGTCCGGCTCGGAGGTCTCCATCCAGAGCAGGTCGGCGTACTGGGCGTAGGCCAGGCCGCGCTCGATGCACGGCTGGATGCCGTTGGTGACCTCGTAGAAGCCCTCGGCGGTGCGGCCGCCGGTGAGGAACTGCTGGTCACGCTCGTCGACGTCGCTGGTGAGCAGCGTCGCGGCCTGGGCGTCGGTGCGGGCGACGATCAGCGACGGCACGTTCAGCACATCCGCGGCGAGGCGGGCGGCGTTCAGCGTGCGCTCGTGCTGCTTGGTCGGGATCAGCACCTTGCCGCCGAGGTGACCACACTTCTTCTCGGACGCGAGCTGGTCTTCCCAGTGCACACCCGCGGCGCCGGCCGCGATCATGCCCTTCATCAGCTCGAACGCGTTGAGCGGGCCACCGAAGCCGGCCTCCGCGTCGGCGACGATCGGGGCGTACCAGTCGATGTCGGTCTTACCCTCGGCCCAGGTGATCTGGTCGGCGCGGCCCAGCGCGTTGTTGATGCGGCGGACCACGGCCGGCACCGAGTTGGCCGGGTAGAGGCTCTGGTCCGGGTAGGTCTGGCCGGACAGGTTGGCGTCCGCCGCGACCTGCCAGCCGGACAGGTAGATGGCCTGCAGGCCCGCCCGGACCTGCTGGACGGCCTGGTTACCGGTCAGCGCGCCGAGCGCGTGGATGTAGTCCTCGGTGTGCAGCAGGTCCCACAGCTTCTCCGCGCCGCGGCGGGCCAGGGTGTGCTCTTCGACGACGCTGCCGCGCAGCTTGATCACGTCTTCGGCCGAGTAGGAGCGCTGCACGCCCGCCCAGCGGGGGTCGCTCGCCCACTGCGCGGCCAGCTCCGCGGCCGCCTGCTTGGCCTGTTCCGTCATCGGATCTCCCGGTGTTGCGAAGTTTGCGATTGCTCGCCTTGCTTGGCCTGACCCTGACACGCCAGCGGAAACAAGGTCTAGTCAGCCAATTTGCCAATTTGTGCGAAGGGTCCGTACTCTGCTTGCAAAGGTTGCGAATCGGCTAGTTCGCAAGTGATCGAAAATCCGCGTTCTTGACCGTTCACGTAACCGTTCAGGACCGGAAACCTTCCGGGAAGGAGGGCAAGAATGGAGAAGACTTTCGCCGGCGCGCGGTTGCGGCACCTCCGGGAAAGCCGCTCGATGAGCCAGGCCGACCTCGCCCGTGTGCTGGAGATCTCACCCAGCTACCTCAACCAGATCGAGCACAACTCGCGTCCGCTGACCGTGCCGGTGCTGCTGCGGATCACGCAGGCGTTCGGCGTCGACACCGAGTTCTTCGCCAACAACGACACGTCCCGGCTGGTCGCCGACGTCAAGGAAGCGCTGCTCGACGAGGCCCTCGGCATCGACGTCACCACCGGCGAGCTCAACGAGCTGGCCTCGAACCTGCCGGCGATCGCCCACGCGCTGGTCAAGCTGCACCGCAGCTACCGCAACGCCGTCGAAAACACCGCCGTGCTGACCACGGAAAACGGCCTGGGCCTGCACGGCAGCGCCGCCGCCCCGCTGCCGCACGAAGAAGTCCGCGACTTCTTCTACGAGCGCGAGAACTATGTCGCCGAACTGGACGAACGCGCCGAGAAGATGGCCGCGGACATCCCGTTGCAGCGCGGGCAGGTGCTGAGTGCGCTGAAGGACCGTCTTTCCCAGCGCTACGGCGTCGAGGTGACCAGCGAGGGCATCGACGAAGCCGCCGGCCAGCAGCACCGCTACGAGCCGATGACGCGGGTGCTGCGGCTGGCGCCCAGCCTGCGGGTCGGGCAGCAGGCGTTCCGGATGGCCTCGCAGATCGCGCTGCTCGAGTACGACGACCTCATCACCGAGCTGGCCGACTCGTGGGCGTTCTCCGGCCCGGCCGCCCGGTCGCTGGCCCGCGTCGGCCTGGCGAACTACTTCGCCGGGGCGCTGATCCTCCCTTACGGACCGTTCCTCGCCACGGCCGAGCGGTTCCGCTACGACATCGAGCGGCTGTGCGACCACTACGGCGTCGGCTTCGAGACGGCCTGCCACCGGCTCTCCACGCTGCAGCGGCCCAAGCAGCGCGGGGTGCCGTTCTCGTTCGTGCGGGTGGACCGGGCCGGGAACATGTCGAAGCGGCAGTCCGCGGCCGGGTTCCACTTCTCCCGCGTCGGCGGGGCCTGTCCCCTGTGGAACATCTACGAGGCGTTCACCCAGCCGGGCAAGATCCTCACCCAGATCGCCACCCTGCCCGACGGCAAGAGCTACTTCTGGATCGCGCGCACGGTGTCGCGCAACATCGGCGGCTACGGCAGCCCGGGCAAGACGTTCACGGTCGGGCTGGGCTGCGAACTGCGCCACGCCGGGCGGCTCGTCTATTCGACCGGTCTCGATCTGGACGAGCCGGCCGCCGCGACGCCCATCGGGATGGGCTGCAAAGTCTGCGAACGGCCGGCCTGCTCCCAGCGCGCCTTCCCGACGATCGGCAAGCAGCTCACCGTCGACGAGAACACCAGCACCTTCGTCCCGTACCCGGCGGTGCCGAAGGGCTGATCAGCCGATCACGTGCGGCGTCCACTTCGTCTCGTCCGGGCCGAGCAGCGTGATCCGGTCCAGCAGTTCCTGCGAGGTGATGCCCGCGGTCTGGGGCTTGTCGATCGCGACGCACGCCCGCAGCCCGTTCTTCGTCGTGCAGACGGGCTTGCCGGGGCCGTCCGCGTGGCCACCCGGCGGGGAGACCGTGATCGTCGCGAGTGCGCCGTTCGACGAGTACTGGAGCACCGCCCGCCACGGGACGCCGTCCTGGTCGGGGCGACGCCACAGGCCGATGTCGGCGACGCGGAACGTCTCCGGCAGACCGGTGATGTGCAGCGGCAACGGCACCGCGCGGTTCGCGAACGTCACCTCCCCGGCGACGCGCAGCAGGACCTGCTGCAGATCGGCCAGGGTGAGGTAGTACGCGTTCAGCTCGGCCCACCGGCCGTCCGCGGTCGGCCAGCGCAGGTAGCTGTTGCCCTGGTTCAGCGGGTCCCGGGCATCGGTCGTGACCCAGTAGCCGTCGCGGTCGCCGACCCGGACCGGGACGCGCACCGCCCGCCCGCCCATGTCGTGCTTGCGGTCCAACGGCGGTTCCCGGTCGTACACGGCGAGCCAGATCATCGGCGCCAGGTCGCCGCGGCCGATGGCCAGCGCGTAGTCGCCGTGGCCGCCGGCGCCGTACTCGACGCCTTTGATGGGCTCCGGCAGCCAGCCGAAGCTCGCCTTCGTCACCAGCGGGTTGTCGGTGGGCGCCGGCGCGACGGGCGGTGGCTTGGGCAGGACGGCCGCCGGCGCGATCGGGGGCGGCGTGGGCCGCATCGCCGACACCGCCGTCAACCCCCCGGCCGTCACCACCGCGGCACAGCCGACGACCAGCGCCGCGGTCCGCACGCGACGACGGCGTCCCCCAAGCCGGCGCGCGCGGTCGAGGTCGATCCGGGGCGGCGGGGCAGGTGTCTCGGCCAGTTCCTTCAGCTTGGTGGCCAGCTCGTGGTCGGTCATGCTCGTCCCTCCCGGATCGGTTCGCGCAGCAGCTCGCGTAGCGCGTCCACGGCCTTCGCGGTCTGGCTCTTGACGGTGCCTGGGGAACAGCCCAGCGCCCGGGCGGTCTCGGCGACCGACAGATCGCCGAAGTAGCGCAGGACGACGGTCGCGCGCTGGCGGGCCGGCAGCTGGGCCAACGCCGCCCGCAGGTCCAGGGCCAGTTCGACGTCCGCGCGGGGCGCCGGCGGGTCCTGGTCGTTTTGGCGCAAATCCACCCGCCGCCACCACGACGTCCGCTGTTCGGCCAGGAACGTGTTGACCAGCGTGCGGCGCGCGTAGCCGTCCAGGTTGTCGGCGCGGGACGCTCGCGGCCAGCTCGCGTAGAGCCGGGTGATCGCCGACTGGACCAGGTCGTCGGCCCGGTGCCAGTCGCCGCAGAGCAAGTACGCGACCTTGCGCAGCCAAGCCGCCCGCGCGGTCACGTACTCGGTGAATCCGGCGTCCATCGGCGCCCCCCATCTCGTTCGTCACCCCTTTGATGCGCCCGGAGGCCCGGACGGTTGCCCGGTGAGCGCGAGTCGTAGATTCACCGGGGTGCACGACATCGACACGGTGACCGCGGCGACCATCGAGAAGGCCGCCGAGCGGCTGGCCGGGGTGGTGACCCGGACGCCGCTGGAGCCGAGCGCCCGGTTGTCGTCCCGGGTGGACGCGCAGGTCTGGGTGAAGCGCGAGGACCTGCAGACCGTCCGGTCGTACAAGATCCGCGGCGCCTACAACTTCATCGTTCAGCTCGACGAGGACGTCCGCGCCCGCGGGGTCGTCTGCGCCAGCGCCGGCAACCACGCCCAAGGCGTCGCGTACGCGTGCCGCCGGCTCGGCGCCAACGGCCGCGTGTACGTCCCCGGGACCACGCCGCGGCAGAAGCGCGAACGCATCGCGACGCTCGGCGGCGCGCACATCGAAGTGATCGTCGTCGGAGAAACGTACGAAGACGCCTTCGCCGCGGCGAACGAGGACGCCCAGCGCACCGGCGCGACCCTGGTGCCCGCGTTCGACGACGTCCGCACGGTCGCCGGCCAGGGCACGGTCGCCCTCGAAGTGATCGAGCAGCTCGGCTTCGTGCCCGACGTCGTGGTCGTCCCCGTCGGCGGCGGCGGGCTGCTCGCCGGGGTCGGCAGCTGGCTGCGGGAGCGGCACCCGGAGGTGCGGATCGTCGGCGTCGAGCCCGCGGGCGCGGCCTGCATGGCGGCGGCCCTCGCAGCCGGGCACCCGGTGCGGCTGCCGGAGCTCGACTCGTTCGTCGACGGCGCCGCCGTGCGCGAAGCCGGCGCGGTCACCTATCCCCTGATCCGCGAGAGCGGCGCCGAGCTGACCGCGGTCGCCGAAGGCGCGGTGTGCACCGAGATGCTCGCGATGTACCAGTCCGACGGGATCATCGCCGAACCCGCGGGCGCGCTCGCCGCGGCCTCGCTCGGCACGGTCGTCGCGGTCGAGCCCGGCCAGACCGTCGTCTGCCTGGTCTCCGGAGGCAACAACGACGTCAGCCGCTACAGCGAGATCCTCGAACGCTCGCTGATGCACGAAGGGCTGAAGCACTACTTCCTGGTCGGCTTCCCGCAGGAGCCCGGTGCGCTGCGGCGGTTCCTCGAGCAGGTGCTCGGGCCCGAGGACGACATCACGCGGTTCGAGTACGTCAAGCGCACCAACCGCGAGATGGGGCCGGCCCTGGTCGGCATCGAAATCGCCCGGTCGGCCGACCTGCCCGGGCTGCTGGCCCGGATGGCCGCGAGCCCGCTGCAGGTGGAGCGGATCGAGCCGGGCAGCCCCCTGTTCCACTTCCTGCTCTGAGCGCGTGGTCCACTAGGCGGATGGTGAAGGTCGACGGTGTCCGCAGTGTCGAGGCGTTGCGCGAAAAGGTCCACGAGGGTGCGGAGCCCGAGTACCTGCTGTTCTACGGGCACACGCCCTCGAAGTCCGGGCGGGTGACGGCGAGCTGCTTGAGCCAGTGGTGGGTCGACCCGTTCGAAGCCGACGGCGTCGTCTACCCGACCGCCGAGCACTACATGATGGCCGGCAAGGCCGAGCTGTTCGGCGACCACGAGAAGGCCGAGCTGATCCGGACCACCCCGGACCCGAAGGCGGCGAAGGTGCTCGGCCGCGAGGTCGCCGGGTTCGAGGCCGCCACCTGGGAGCGGCACCGGTTCGACATCGTCGTCGACGGCAACCTGGCCAAGTTCCGGGCCCACCGCGACCTGCGCCGGTTCCTGCTCGGCACCGGGGACGCCGTGCTCGTCGAGGCGTCGAAGAAGGACCTCGTCTGGGGCAGCGGCCTCGCCCGCGAGGAGAAGAACGCGACCAAGCCGGACTACTGGCGCGGGCTGAACCTGCTCGGCTTCGCGCTGATGGAGGTCCGCGAGCAGCTGCGGGCCCGCGTCTGACTCACGGCGCCGGGACCGGCGCGCCCGCGCACGACGCCGACGTCGTCTTGCCCGTGTCGAAGAAAGTGACCACGGCGTCGGCGCAGGGCAGCGACGACAGCGAGCCGTGGACGTCGTCCTCGACGGTCAGCAGCGCGCCGCCGATCCGCCCGTGCATCGCGATCGCCCAGCCGATCGGCGTGACGGGCTCGTAGAGGTGACCGGCCAGCTGCAGCGGGCTTGTCCCGGTTTCGAACGACCACGGCCGGGCGGCCAGCGGCCAGCCGACGCAGAGCTGTTCGTAGAAGCCGTAGCCGCCCGCGACCGGGAGGCGCTTCATCCGGTCGAGACGGTGCTGCCAGACGGTCTCGAAGTCGCGTGGGCTCGGCGACTCGTTGCAGAGCAGCGCCGTCTGCTGGAAGTGGTTGAACGCGTGCGGCTCGCCGTCCCAGCCCAGGCCGCCGGTCGTCGCTTTTCCGGCGACAGGCGCGCCGCCGTCGCGGATGGCCGCGAGCTGCTTCGCCAGGCCGGCCCACTCGCGCCGCGGGTTGGCGAGCATGCCGTTGACGGTCGCGCCGTGCCGGTCCCGCAGGCCGAGCAGCGCGTCCGCGACCGCGGGCTCCGTGGTCCCGAATCGGTAAATGGTGTCGTACCTGGCGATCCACGCCGCGAACTCGTGGAAGGTGTTCTCGCCCGCGGTCGCCTGGCCGTCGTCCATCGCGGTGACGTTCAGGTCCGGCAGCATGACGGAGTCGAGCAGCATCTTGTCGACGTGGTCGTCGAAGTGCGTCCGGTACTGGGCGCCGAGCGCGGTTCCCCACGAGACGCCGTAGTAGCCGATCTTGTCCTCGCCGAGGGCAACGCGGATGCGGTCCAGGTCGCGGGCGATCGTCGGCGTGGTCAGATTCCGGACGAAGGCCGGGTGGGCGTCGACGCACTGGCGGTTCGCCTCGGCGGCGCGCTCGACGGCTTCGCGGGCCTTCTCCTTGTCGGGGATGCCTGGCTCGGGGAACTCGGCCGGGCACGGCAGATCGGCGCTGTAGCCGACACCGCGCGGGTCGAACCCGATGAGGTCGTGGTGGACGCCGAGACCGCCGGCGTGGCTGTCGGCAATGCTGCCGGGCATGGTGAGCCCGGACTGGCCGGGACCGCCCGGGTTCAGGAGCACCGCGCCGGTCCGCGTGCCGGTCGCCCGGATCCGGCTGACGGCGATGTCGATTTTCGGACCACCCGGGTCGGCGTAGTCCACCGGGACCGGGACCCGCGCGCACTCGGTGCGGTGGTCGCCGGGGTCCCAGCCTTTCGCGACGGTGGCGCAGAGCTGCCACGAGAGCCCGTCCGCGGCGGCGACCGCGGGGACGGCGGGGAGCAGCGCCGCAGCGGCGAGCAGCGGGACGGCGAACCGGGTGATCGGCATGGGCTCAGGCTGCCGGGACCGGGCCGTCGGGGAGATCGGCCGATCAGTCGAAGATCACCGCCGAACGGCCGGGAACGACCTTGGCCGATTCTCGACCACGCGAAAAACCGCAGGTCAGGATCGTCGTGCGGCGGCGTCAGCCGCCAGGGCAGTCGTTGCCGCCGCCGCTGCGCTCGACGCAGTGCCGCAGTCCCGGCGGAGGCGGCGGCCGGTGCCGGAGGTCGTCCGCCCAGTTCAGTGCCGCGACGACGGCCGCCAGTACGAGGGCGATCCCGAAGAACCACGTCCACCCGGGGCGCCGCGTGGTCGCCGAGACGACCACGCCCGCCAACGGCAGCCCGGCGCCGAGCCAGGCCGCCCAGGTCAGGTAGGCGTCGCCCTCGTGCGTGCTCGTGCCGTACACGGGCATGTTCGCGAGCCCGCCCTGCAGCATCAGTCCCGGGACGATGAGCAGCCAGGTCCCCGCTGCCAGGAGGAGCAGGAGGGACACGGTGACTTCGCGAAACTCCCCCATGCCGCCACCATGTCGCGAAAACGACCACGCGGGCCTGAGTAGTCCTACTGCTCGCCGAGGGTCTTCTGCAGGGCCTTGTTCGCTTTCCGGGCCATGTCCGCGACGGCCTCGCGACGCGCGGCGTCGGCCGCGTAGTCCTCTTCGCGGTTACGGACCACCCGGGCCGGCGCGCCGACCGCGATCGAGTAGTCCGGAATGTCACCACGGACGACCGCGTGCGCGCCGAGCACGCTGCCGCGGCCGATGCGGGTGCCCTTCAGGACGCTGACCTTGGTGCCGAGCCAGGTGTCCGGGCCGATCCGCACCGGGGACTTCACGATGCCCTGGTCCTTGATCGGCACGTGGATGTCCGAAATGACGTGATCGAAGTCACAGATGTACACCCAGTCGGCGACCAATGTGGCCGCGCCGAGTTCGATGTCGAGGTAGCAGTTGATCACGTTCTGGCGGCCGAACACGGACTTGTCGCCGATCCGCAGCGAGCCCTCGTGGCAGCGGATCGCGTTGCCGTCGCCGATGTGGACCCAGCGGCCGATCTCCAGCCGCCCGTAGCCCGGGCGGCAGTGGATCTCGACGTCCTTCCCGAGGAAGAGCATCCCCCGCAGGATGATGTGCGGGTTGGCGAGCCGGAACTTGAGCAGCCGGTAGTACCGGACCAGGTACCAGGGTGTGTACGCGCGGTTGCGCAGCACCCAGCGCAGCGAGTCGGCGGTCAGGAACTTCGCCTGCCGCGGGTCCTGCCGGGCGCGGCGCCAGGCCCGCACCCGCGACAGTGCAGGCGCACCCCACATCGACGTCATGCCCGTGACCGTAACCTGTGTGCGGGACGGGTTCGCAGGCAAGGGGAGCGGGATGGGCACGAAGCTGATCATCGACACCGACCCGGGCGTCGACGACGCGCTGGCGATAGCGCTGGCGGCGCTGTCCCCGGACGTCGACCTGCTGGGTGTGACGTCGGTTTTCGGCAACGTCCCCCTCGACCGCACGACGTCGAACGCTCGCCGGCTGCTGGAGCTCTTCGGCCGCACCGACGTCCCCGTGGCCGCGGGGGCCGCGCGGCCCCTCGTCTACTCCAAGCCGCGTGACGCGAAAGCGGTCCACGGCGGCGACGGCCTGTCGGGCCACTCCTACACCCTGCCGGAGGCGAGCCGTCCGCTGGAGGAGCGGGACGCCGTGCGGCTGATGGTCGACCTGCTCGAGGCGTCCGACGAACCGGTGACCATCGCTCCGATCGGGCCGCTGACGAACATCGCCGCGCTGCTCGCGGCTCACCCGGGCGCGGCGGCGAAGATCGCGCGGCTGGTGATCATGGGTGGCGGCGTGACGTTCGGCAACAGCACGACCGCCGCCGAATTCAACATCTGGAGCGACCCCGAGGCGGCCCGGCGGGTGCTGGTCGAAGAGGACGTCCCGGTCGTGCTGGTGCCGCTGGACCTCACGCACCGCTGCGCCGTCGACGGCGAGTGGCTGGCGAAGCTCGCGTCGTCGGGACCCGTCGGCGCCACCCTCGAAGGACTGACCTCGACCTACCGGCAGCACTACACGCGCGTGTTCGGCGAGGACCGGATGGTCATGCACGACGCCGTCGCGGTCGCCGAGGCGATCTCGCCGGGCATCCTGCACACCGAGACCTACCGGGTCGACGTCGACTGCGGCCTCGGCCCGGCGCGCGGCCAGACCCTGGTCGACCGGCGGCGGCTCGCCGAGGACGATCCGCAGTTCACCCCCGGCCGCCCGATCGAGGTCGCGCTGGACACCGACCTCGACGGCCTGCGCGGCTTCGTCCTCGACCGGCTCACCGGAGCGGCCCGGTGAGCGAAGAGCCCGAGGTCGTCCCGGCCGAGTCACCCGAGTCGTCCGAGTTGCCCGCACCTCGCCGCCGGAAGCCCGTGGTCGTGATCACGGCGGTGGTCGTCGTCGCGGGTGCCCTGGTGGCCGGCATCCTGCTCGCGCCGAAGCAGCAGGAGACCACGAACGCCGCCGCGACGGGCACCCCGGCGTCGTCGACGTCGCCGAGACCGTCGAAGCCGCCGACGACCACGCCGCCGCAGACCTCGACGCCCCCGAAGGTGCCCGAAGCGAACGAGTTCGACGCCTGGGCATCCAAGACCAGCCAGTGGCTCGACGTGCCGCTGCGCGCGATGGTCGGCTACGCGAAGGCGACGACGAAGCTGAGCAAGGACGTCCCCGGGTGCCACCTTTCGTGGGTCACGCTGGCCGCGGTCGGAAAAGTGACCACGGACCACGGCCGCGCGCGGGGCGGGCAGTTCGGCACCACCGGCGTCCTGGACAAGCCGCTCGGCACGATCGAGGTGCGCGACTTCTACAACAAGGTCGTCTCGACGGCGAACGCCGCCGGGCCGATGCAGCTGTCCCCGGCGGTCTGGGGCAAGTACCAGGCGAGCGCGTCCGGCGGGAAGCCCGATGTCCAAAACATCGACGACGCCGCTCTGACCACGGGCCGCGCGCTGTGCGCCGACGGCCACGACCTGTTCCAGGGCCAGGTGTGGTGGGACTCGGTCGGCACGCTGCAGCCGGCGCCGCTGTTCCTGCACCGGACACTGGCCACGGTCAACGTCTACGGCACGGTCGGCCAGGGCTCGGCGCCGCCGAACGCGGCGGTGCTGAGCGCGGTGAACTTCGCGATCGACAAGATCGGCCTCCCGTACATCTGGGGTGGCAACGGCACCGGCGGCAACGACCCGGGCTTCGACTGCTCGGGCCTGACGACGGCGGCGTACGGCAGCGCGGGGATCAAGCTGATGCGCACGGCCGACACGCAGTTCCGCAGCGTCCCGCACGTGACCGACCCGCAGCTGGGCGACCTGATCTTCTACGGTGAACCGGCGACGAAGATCCACCACGTCGGCCTCTACATCGGCAACCAGCAGATGATCGACGCGCCGCAGACCGGCCAGGCGGTCCAGGTCCACTCCTATCGCAGGGATGGCGACGACTACGCCGGAGCGGGACGTCCGACGGCCTGATCCCGGCTGTGGTCGCGCGGGCGACAAAAGGATTGGACGGGGTGCGGCCCGGGCTTGTAGCTTGCCGGAGACCGTGACACCGCCCGAGGAGGTGAGACCCATGAACGCTGGATCGATGTGGGTGCTCCCCCTCCAGTCACGGCCGGGCGATTGACGTAGGTGTCGCCGGGAGCGCCTGACCCCAAGGCACTCCCGAAAGGCACCACCCATGGACTCTTCGCCGTCCACCACCGAGCCGTTCGACGTGATCATCGCCGGCTGCGGGCCGACCGGTGCGACGCTGGCCGCCGAACTGCGGCTGCACGACGTGCGGGTCCTCGTCCTGGAGCAGGACACCGAGCCCGCGTCGTTCGTCCGCATCGTCGGGCTGCACATCCGCAGTCTCGAACTGATGGCCATGCGCGGCCTGCTGGACCGCCTCCTCCGGCACGGGCGGCAGCGGCCGGCCGGCGGGTTCTTCGCCGCCATCCCCAAGCCCCCGCCCCGCGACCTCGATTCCGCGCACGCCTACCTGCTGGGCATCCCGCAGCCGGACGTCGTCCGGCTCCTCGAAGAACACGCGATCCAGCTGGGCACCGAGGTCCGGCACGGTTGCGTCGTGGCCGGTTTCGAGCAAGACGACGACGGCGTGACCGTCGAGCTCGCCGGCGGCGAACGGCTGCGGGCGCGTTACCTCGTCGGCTGCGACGGCGCGCGCAGCACGGTGCGCAAGCTGAGCGGCATCGGCTTCCCCGGCGAGCCGTCGAGGACCGAGACGCTGATGGGTGAGATGGAGGCGGGTGCGCCGCCGGCGGAGATCGCCGCCAAGGTGACCGAGGTCAGCGAAACCCACAAGCGGTTCTGGTTCCGGCCCTTCGGTGAAGGCGTCTACAGCGTCGTCGTCCCCGCCGCGGGCGTCGGCGATCGCGCGGTACCACCCACCCTGGACGATTTCCGGCAACAGCTGCGGGCCGTCGCCGGGACCGACTTCGGCGTGCACTCCCCGCGCTGGTTGTCGCGGTTCGGGGACGCCACCCGGCTGGCCGAGCGGTACCGGGCCGGGCGGGTGCTGCTGGCCGGCGACGCGGCGCATATCCACCCGCCCACCGGCGGTCAGGGGCTGAACCTGGGCATCCAGGACGCGTTCAACCTCGGCTGGAAACTGGCCGCGCGGATCCGCGGCTGGGCGCCGGAACCGCTGCTGGACACCTACCCGGCCGAACGTCGTCCGGTCGCCGAGGCCGTGCTGGACAACACCCGGGCCCAGATGGAACTGACGTCGCCCGAGCCGGGCCCGCAGGCCGCGCGCCGGCTGCTCGCCGAGCTGATGGACCTCGACGTGGTGAACCGCTACCTGATCGGGAAGATCACCGCCATCGACATCCGCTACGACTTCGGCGAGGGCCCCGACCTGCTCGGCCGCCGCCTGCGCGACATCGACGTCGAACAGGGCCGCCTCTACGACCGGCTGCACCGCGGCCGCGGCCTGCTGCTGGACCGCACCGGACGCCTGTCCGCCGGCGGCTGGTCGGACCGGGTCGACCGCCTCGCGGACCCCACCGCGGCCCTCGACGTCCCGGGCGTCCTGCTGCGCCCCGACGGCCACGTCGCCTGGGTCGGCGACGAGCAACGGGACCTGGACGACCACCTGGCCCGCTGGTTCGGCTCACCTCTCCGGTGAGGCCTGGTGGACGGCGTCGAGGCGGGCCAGCTCGTCCAGGTTGAGCCGGAGGGCTCCGGCCGCGACGTTGTCCTCCAAATGACCAGGGGTCCCGGTGCCGGGGATGACCAGCACGTGCGGCCCCCGCCGCAGTGCCCACGCGAGCCGCACCTGTGCCGGGCTCGCCCCGTGCGCCCGGGCGGCGGCGAGCACCTCCTCGTGCTCGTCACCGCCCGCTCCGGCCTCGCGCCCGGCGCCGGCGATCGCGAAGAACGGGACGAACGCGATGCCCTGCTCGCCGCAGGTGCCGAGGAAGGCGTCCTGTCCCCGGCGGTAACCCAGGCCGTAGGCGTTCTGCACGCACACCACCGGCGCGACGGCCTGCGCCTGGGCCAGGTGCGCGGGGCGCGCGTTGGAGATGCCGAGGTGCCGGATCAGCCCGGCCTCGCGCAACCCGGCCAGCACGCCGAAGTGCTCGCTGATCGAATCCAGTCCGGCGACGCGCAGGTTCACCAGGTCCAGGTGGTCGCGGCCGAGCTGGCGCAGGTTCTCTTCGACCTGCCCGCGCAGCTGCTCCGGGCGGGCCAGGGGCAGCCATTCGCCGGCCGGGTCGCGGGCCGGGCCCACCTTGGTGGCGATGACGAGGTCGTCCGGGTACGGCGCCAGCGCGCGGTTGATCAGCTCGTTGGCCGACCGCAGCCGGGAGAAGTAGAACGCGGCGGTGTCGATGTGGTTGACGCCCAGCTCGACGGCGCGGCGCAGCACGGCGATCGCCTGGTCGCGATCGCGCGGGACGGCGTCGGCGGCGAACGCCTGGCCGTTTTGCGGCAACCGCATCGCGCCGAAGCCGATGCGGTTGACCGTGCGGTCGCCGAGCGTCCAGGTATCGGGCTGGATGGAGAGCATGAGCGGAGTCTGGCACGCGATCCGGAATACTCCGGCCATGGACTCGGGGACCACCACGCAGCTGATCACCGTGGGCGCCACGCTCGGCGGGGTCGTGCTCACGTTGCTGACCAACACGTTCGTCGAGGGCCGCAAGCTGAAGGCGACCCAACGCGCGGAAGCGCAGAAGCGGGCCGCGGACCACGCGAACTGGCTGCGTGACGAGCGCGTCCGGGCCTACGCGAGCCTGTCGACGGCGAGCGAAGAGGCGTTCCAGCTGGTCCGGTCGGAGTTCACCAAGCTGCCTGCGGACCGGGAGCAGATCGAAACCCGGTGGCGCGAACGGCGCACCGAGCTGCGCAAGGCGCACAACCAGGTGGCACTGTTCGGCACGGAGGAACCGCGGAAGCGCGGCAAGGAGCTGTGGAAGGCGGCCCGCAACGGCGCGAACGCCGTCTTCGCCGAGCTCGACGCCGGGGCCGAGGAGGTGCGCCGGGAGAGTCTCGACCAGGTGCTGACCGGGATCAGCGACGCCGGGGACCGGTTCCTCGAGGCGTGCCGCGCCGACGTCCAGGGCACGCGCTGAGCTTCAGCCGCGGAGACGGCGGACCGTGGCGCGGAGGTTCTCGATCTCTTCCACCATGGCCACGAGCGCCTTCGGCGACGAACCCGCAGAAGGCGATCACGTCCAGCGGCACCTGTTGCCCCACCCCCGGACGGAAACCCCGAGCCGAGCGCCTTTCAGCTCTCCAGCCACCCCACGGATTCTGGAGCGCCGCGAAGCCACTGTCCAGGTCCTCGGAGGCCGGCTTCGGGGCAGCCGGTCAAGACCCCACGGCCGCCGTCGAACGGCCTACGGTGGTGAGGTGAATTCTTTGAGCCACGATCGGCTGGCCGCCGCCCTCGTCACGGAAGCGGACCGGTTCGGCACGGCGATCGCCGGCGCCGATCCGGGCCTGCGCGTCCCGACGTGTCCGGAGTGGACACTGCGGGAGCTGACCTGCCACGTCGGGATCGCCTACCACAAGTCCGCCGTCATCATCGCGAGCCGGCCGACGGGTTACGTGCCGTTCGAGGCCGTCACGATCGACGACCCGCCCGCGTTCGAGGCCCTCGGCGGCTGGCTGCGCGACGGCGCGCAGCGGCTCGTCGCCGCGGTGGCCGAGGTCGGGCCCGAGACCCCGACGTCGACGTGGGCCCCCGATCGGCGTGCCGGGTTCTGGACGCGGCGGCTGACCCACGAAACGGTCGTCCACCGCGCGGACGCCGCCTTCGCCACGGGCACGCCGTACGACGTCGACGCTGACCTCGCCGCGGACGGGATCTCCGAGGGCCTGGGGCTGGTGGCCACCTTCTCGAGCCGGCAGCACCCCGCGCTGGACCGGACGTCGTTGCAGGGCACCGGAGAGACGCTGCTGTTCCACGCCACCGAACCCGAGGTCCAGTGGCTGGTCCGGCGGAACCCGGCCGGGGTCGAGGTCGGCCAGGAAGCCGCCGAGGCCGACGTCGTCGTCGAGGGCCGGGCCGCCGACCTGCTCCTCGCGCTGACCGGGCGCCTCGCCGCGGACGACCCGCGGCTCACCGTGTCCGGCGACGCGGCCCTGTTTCATCACTGGCGGGAGCACACACGCTTCTAGCCGCTCAGGTTCCGGGCGCGGTCAGCCTGTGTAAGGTCCCTGTCATGAGTCCAGCCCCGACCGTCGACCGGCCCGGCTACCTGATCAAACGTGCTCAGCAGGCACTCAACCAGGTCTGCACCGACCGGCTGCACCCCTTGGAGCTGTCGATGTCGCAGTACGCCGTGCTGCGCGCGCTCGACGACCACCCCGGCGCGTCATCGGCAGAACTCGCGCGGATCACGTTCGTCACGCGGCAGTCGCTGCGAGACGTCCTGGGCGGCCTGCGGTCGGCCGGGCTGGTCACCGTCGCCGAGCAGGCGAGCACCGGCCGGGCGCGCCCGGTGGCGCTCACCCCGGCGGGCCGCGCCCGGCTGGCCGCCGCCGAAGACCTGATCACGCAGGTCGAAGTGCAGATGCTCGACACGTTGTCGGCCGACCAGCGGCGCGACCTGGCGGATCTTCTGCGCACCTGCGTCGGCAACCTGGCTTGACGGCCGTCGTATAGTCGGTTCCGACTAACAGGGAGCGACTATTGCCGTCACGCAAGATCCGCAACACACTCGCGCTGGCTTTGCTCGGCCTGCTGCTGGAACGCCCGATGCACCCGTACGAAATGGCGTCCACGCTGCGCGAGCGGCACAAGGGCTCGACGTTCAAGATCAACCCCGGGTCGCTCTACGACACCGTGGAGTCCCTGGCAAAGCACCGCTGGATCGAGCCCGTCGAGACGGTCCGGGACGGCAACCGGCCGGAGCGGACGGTCTACGCGCACACCGAGCTCGGCCGCCAGGAGTTCATCGCCTGGCTCGACGAACTGGTCCGCGAGCCCGTCGCGGAGTACCCGAAGTTCGTCGCGGCGGTGAGCTACCTCGGCGCGCTCGGCCCGGACCGCGCCGCCGACGCGCTGGAGGAACGCGCGCGTCACCTCGCCGAACGCATCGACGGCGCCGACACGGCGCTGGCCGAGACCGTCGGCAAGGGGGCGCCGCGACTGTTCATGATCGAGGTCGAGTTCGTCCGGCACACGTGGCGCGCGGAGCTCGACTGGGCGCGCCGCACGGCCGCCGAAATCCGGTCCGGGTCCCTGCCGTGGCCCGAAAACTTCTGAGGGGAAACCGTGTCCGACTTCGAAACCGACGTCCTCGTCGCCGGCGCCGGCCCGGCCGGCCTGCTGCTCGCCGCGGAGCTCGCGCTGGCGGGCGTCCGCACCACGATCGTCGAACGCCTGCCCGAGCGTCCGCCGTACTGCCGCGGCTTCAACCTGAACGCGCGGGCGCTGGACCTGCTGGCGCGACGCGGCCTGGCCGAGGGACTGGTGGCCGAGGGGCACCGGGTGCCGCACGCACCGGTGACCGGCCTGCCCGGCCCGCTCCTGCTCGACGGCGCGGCGACCGATCACCCGTTCTCGCTGGGGATCCCCCAGACCCGCGTCGAAGAGGTCCTGGAGGCGCGGGCACTCGAACTGGGCGCGGAAATCCTGCGCGGCCACGATCTGCGCTCGTTCACCCAGTCCGCGGACGAGGTCACCACGGTGGTCCACAATGGACGTTTTGGGCGGACGATCCGCGCACGCTTCCTCGCCGGCTGCGACGGCGGCCGCAGCACCGTCCGCAAACAGGCGGGCATCGGATTCCCCGGCGTGGACGCGCGCTGGTACGCGCTGCTCGGCGACGTCGAATGCGACCTGCCGTACGGACCTTCGGCGGGGCCGGACGGGCGGAGCGTGTTCGTCATCCCGCGGCCCGGGTACGTCCGGATCGTGGTCCGGGAGGACGACCCGCCGTCGGACAAGGACACGCCGGTCACGCTGGAGCGGTTGCAGGCGCAGGTGGACGCGGTGCTCGGCCGCCACGTCGAGTTGCGCGCGCCCCGCTGGCTGAGCCGCTTCGGCGACGCGGCCCGCCTGGCCTCGAGGTACCGCGAGGGCCGGGTACTGCTGGCGGGCGACGCGGCCCACATCCACCCGCCGGCGGGTGCGATCGGCGTGAACGTCGCGCTCGACGACGCGTTCAACCTGGGCTGGAAGCTGGCGGCGACGGTGCGAGGAACAGCCCCGGAGGGCCTCCTGGACACCTACCACGACGAGCGGCACGCGGCGGGTGCGCGGATCCTGGCGAACACGCGGGCACAGGTGGCGCTGGAGGAAGCCGCCGCGGAGCCGTGGGCGGACCTGATGCGGCGCGTGGCGGCGCACCCGGCGGGGAACCGCGCACTGGCGGAGATCATCACGGGGCTGGACGCGTGTTACGAGCAGGGCGGACACCCGT
Source organism: Amycolatopsis sp. NPDC058278 (assembly GCF_042881395.1). Taxonomy (NCBI): domain Bacteria; kingdom Bacillati; phylum Actinomycetota; class Actinomycetes; order Pseudonocardiales; family Pseudonocardiaceae; genus Amycolatopsis; species Amycolatopsis sp. NPDC058278. The sequence goes on from NZ_JBHVXZ010000003.1 coordinate 75,584, forward strand.
GGCTGGGCCGGTTGGCGCCGGACGTGCCGCTGCGGGTGTCGGGAGCGGAGACGCACCTGGCGGCACTGCTGCACGCCGGGCGGCCGGTGCTGCTGGATTTGACGGCTTCGGGGTCGTTCGCCGCGTGGTCGGACGGGGTGGCGGTGGTGGCCGCTGCGAGTCCGTCCACTTCGGACGTCGACGCGGTGCTGCTGCGACCGGACGGGCACGTCGCCTGGGTGGGCACGCCGGGCTCCGGTGATGCCGGGCTGGCGGAGGCGCTGCATCGGTGGGTCGGCGATGTTCCGGTCCCGGCGTCCGCCTGACCGGCGTCGGCGTCGTGACTCCGGCAACGGCCCGGCCGGCCTTGGCGATGCCGGCCGGGCCGCCGCAGCGCTGGGCTGAACCCGCGGCCCGACAGCCCGCTCGAGTCCGAAGTGGACATTGAGGCCACGGATCCGGTCGCCGAGTTCAGTGACCTCGCCGGCCAGGTCGAACGCGGCCTCGCCCGCACGATCTTCAAGCTCCGTCAGCGATACTCGGACCGACTCGTCGGGGCTTGACCCGACACAGCAGCCCCGGGGGCGCCCCCCGGGTCCAGTCTATCGGCGGGGTGCGACAAACCCCGCGAAACGGCCGATGAGCGGCCGGGGTTCTCCACAACGCGGCCAGGCTGTGGACAACCGAGAGACTCGCGCTCAGGCCGACGGGCGTTCCAGGACCGCCCGTTGCTCCACCCGGCCGTCCAGCACGAACTTGCTGTGCGCCGTGAACCCGAGCTTCTCCACCACCCGAGCCGACGGCTCGTTCGCCGGCTCGTACACGGCCAGCAGCCGATCCGCCCAGCGCGACTCGAAAGCCTGGTCGCGCACCGCCGTCGTTGCCTCCGTGGCGTAACCGCGGCCCCAGCGCGAGGAGGCGATCCACCAGCCCATCTCCACCGCCGGCAGGCCGAGGCCCGACTCGCTCGCGCTGCGCCGGACCAGGGACACCACTCCGTCGAACGTGCCCGGCGCCGCCGACACCGCGAACCAGCCGAAGCCGTGCTCCGCCCAGTGCGTCAGCGTCGCGCGGTGCTTGGCCAGGGTGTACTCGTGGCTCCACGGCTCGCCCGTGCCCACGTACCGGACCGTCTCGGGGACCTGGGCCAGTGCGAAAAGATCGTCGAAGAAGTCTTCGGACCACGCGTGGAGCGTGAGCCGTTCCGTGGTGATCAACACCGGTTCCACCCTATCCCAGCAGTACGGCGATCCCGTCGAGCTGGCGCTGCAACCCGAACTCGAACGCCTCGTCGAGGCCGACGTCCTCGACGCCGGTCATCACCTCGGTCAGCGCGGGGAACCGGCCCGATTCGAGCAACCGCGTCAGCAGCGCCATGTCGGCCTGCAGGCGCTGGTCGCCCGTGATGCCCGTGTCCTGCTCCGCCTGGACCTCGAACGCGTTGCTCACCGCCAGGCCGCCGACCCAGCCGTTGAGCGTCATGATCACCTGCAGCTTCACCCGCCGCTTCAGGCCGGTGCCCGCCAGCGCCCGCAGCGACCAGTCGACCAGCCGGAGACCCGCCGCCAGTACCGGGGGGCGGACCAGGGAATTGAGCAGGATCGGCGCCAGCCACGGGTGACGGCGGTACGCCCGCCACTGCGCGCGGGCAGCGAGTTCGAGGCGCGGCCGCCACCGCGCCGGGCCCGGCTCCGGCAGCTCCACCTGCCCGAGTGCGACGTCGGCCATCAGCCGGAGCAGCTCGTCCTTGTCCGGCACGTGCCGGTACAGCGCCATCGGGCCGACCCCCAGCTCGGCCGCCAGCCGCCGCATCGACAGCGCGGCGAGGCCTTCGGCGTCGGCCAGCGCGATGGCCGCGCGCACCAGCGCGTCCCGGCCCAGCGGCGGCTTGACCGGTGTCCGGTCGGCGACGACCGTGCCGCTGCCCGGCACCGCGCGCACCCAGCCCTGCTCGCCCAGCGCGGAGAGGGCCTTCGCCGCGGTCGCCATCGCGACACCCCACTCGCGGACCAGCGCCCGGGTCGACGGGACGCGGTCGCCCGGCCGCAGCTCGCCCGCGCTGATCCGGCGGCGCAGGTCCGCCGCGATCCGCAGGTAAGGCGCCTCGGCCACCGGAACTCCGTACTAGAACACTTACCGATCGGACCTAGAACGGTTTCAGGGTACTCCCCCAACATCAGCCGCAACGATTGCCGGTCGCTCCCCTCGGAAATACGGTTCGAATACACCGTACGAACCAGGGGGAACCATGACGACGACCGAAGTCCGCCGCCCGAAGCCGTGGGTGCGCCGCCCGTGGGTGTTCCCGCTGGGCCTGCTCGTCACCGCCTTCCTCGTCTTCTCACTGCCGCCCTACCTCGGGCTCGATCCCGCGCAGTCGCGGATCCCCGCCCCGACCGGCTGGTACTACCCGGTGCTGGTCACGCACATCGGCTTCGCGACCCTCGCCATGGTGACCTGCGCGCTGCAGATCTGGCCGTGGCTGCGGCAGAAGCACCCGGCGGTACACCGCCGCACCGGGCGCGTGTACGTCTTCGCCGGCGCGCTCCCCGCGTCGGTCGCCGGTTTCGCCATCGCGCTCGCGGCGCCGTTCGGCCCGGTCGGGGCCGTGTCGAACGTCCTGCTCGCGACGCTCTGGTTCGGCTGCACCGTGCAGGGCTACCGGATGGCGCGGGCGCGCCGGTTCGGCGAGCACCGCCGCTGGATGATCCGCAGCTTCGCGCTGTGCATGTCGATCATCAGCAACCGGATCTGGGGTGTGGTCTGGGCGGTGGTGCTGACGCCGCAGCTGGACACCACGTTCGGCGGCAGCGAACTCGCACTGGGCCAGGCGATCGCCGGGATCACGACGTGGACCGGCTGGGTGCTCCCGCTGCTGGCCGCCGAATTCTGGCTCGGCCGAGGACGGAGCCGCCGTCGTACGACGGCCTGAGCCACGGTGCTAGCAATGGACGGGAATGACCTCAGTAACCGAGGTAGTTCCCCTGGTCGCCGACCTGCGGCTCACGTACGACATCGTCCTGCCTGGCCTGACGCAGCCCGCCGGCGATCCGCTTTCCCCCACGGCCACGGTCTCGCAGATCGACCACTACCGCGATCGCCAGCAGCGCCACGATCACGCTTCCCGCGATGATCCATCCCATGCCGGCCCCCCTTGCTCCCTCCCGAGAGTAACGCCACGACCGGAAACCAGAACCCGGACTTGATCGAGAATTAGGGGGGTTCGGGCCGCCTGAGCAGCCCGAACCGGACCGCTCTCTTCAGCCGCTACGAACTCACCGGCTGAGTCACCACCGGGCGGCGTCCGCGAGCAGTGCGTCCCGCACCGCCGCGGGCCCCGGCCGGCAGGGCTCCGTCCGGGTGACCGCGAAAAGCGTGTTGATCGGTGGCTCCTCCGGCTCCAGGAGCGCGACCAGCTCCCCCGATGCCAGCTCGGCCGCGCAGAGGTACCGCGGCAGCACGCTGACGCCGAAGCCCGCCAGCACGCCGGCGAGGACTCCGCGCAGGTCCGGGACCACGACCGCGGGCCCCGCGGACGGGCGCGTGCCCAGGATCGAACGCCAGTAGCGGCGGATGATCGGCAGGTCCTCGGCGTAGGCCACCAGCGGCGCCGTCCGGGGGTCGCCGGTGAAGCCGCGGGGGCCGACCAGGACGAACTCCTCGTCGGTCAGCGGGGTGGCCGTGAAGCCGCGGCCGCGAGGGCGAATCGTCGAGACGACCAGGTCGAAGCGCCGCTGCGCGAGCCCCGTCAGGAGGTCGTCGGCCAGGCCGAACGTCACCCGCAGCTCGAGCCCGCACGCCACCAGGCCGGCCAGCGCGGGCAGGACCCGGGCGGTGGTCAGCTCGGCCGGCCCGGCCAGGTGCACGGGAGCCGCGAACGGGTCGGGCTGCTTCGCGACGACGCCGGTGAGCGCGTCGATGTGCGGGGCGATCCGGCCGGCCAGCTCGTCGGCCACCGACGTCGGGGTCACCCCGCGGGCGCGCCGGACGAACAGCTGCTGGCCGAGCTGGTCCTCCAGGGCCCTGACCTGCGCGGTCACCGTCGGCTGGGACAGGCCCAGCGACGGTGCCGCGCCGGTCAGCGAACCGGCCCGGTGGACGGCCAGGAACGTGCGCAGCAGATCGAGGTCCAGCTCAGTCCTCGATCAGCTCGATCGAGTCCACGACGTTCGGGTAGAACGCGACGTGGTCCTTGATCGGCGCGACCGCGTCGTACGGCTTCGCGTACGTCCAGACGGCGTTCTCGCCCTGCACGTCACCCGCGTTGAGCGAGAAGTAGCCGGCCTCGCCCTTGTACGGGCAGTACGTCTCGTGGTCGGTGCGCTCCAGCACGCCCGCGTCGACGTCCGCCAGCGGGATGTACTGGACCGCCGGGTACGTGGATTCCTGCAGGGTGAGCGCGTTGCGGCTGTCCGCGATCACGCGCCCGCCCGCCTTGACCACCACGCGTGCCTTGGTCGGCTCGACGGTGATCGGGTGGTCCGGGCCCGGCTGCAGAACCTGCTTCGCCATGTCAGCTCCCTAAGAGTCCTGTGTACAGGGAGCAGCACGCCGGGCCCGGCGGATATTCCGCGCCGGTGGGATCAGGGCAGGTAGTACATCGGGTTCGGCAGCTTGACCGGGCGCAGCGCGTGACCGCCTTCGAGGTCGCTGAACTGGTCGCCGAGGTTGAGCACGATCTTCGCGCCCGTCGCCTCGATGTGCGCCCGCGTGCCCGACTTGTACTGGACGGTGGTGCAGGTCAGCCCGCACGGCAGGTAGTCCGGCGCGGTCGTCTTCGGCTTGAAGAACGCGCCGGCCGGGGCCGGGAAGCCCTCGTCGGCCAGGTTCTTCAGCGACTGCGGGCCCTGGAACTCGTTGCGGCCGGTCAGGAAGTACACCTTGACGCCGTGCTGCGCCGCCCAGTTGGCCAGCTCCAGCACCGGCTTGTTCGCGACGAACGTGCCGTTGTCGATCGCCTGCTGCTGCTTGACCGGGTCGAAGCCGAAGTCGTTGTCGGCCTCCCAGCCGTAGGTGACCTCGGACGTGTCGTCGACGTCCAGCACGATCGCCGGGCTCTTCACCCGGCCCAGCTGCTGCTGCAGGAAGCGCTTCGCGTCGGAGACGACCCGGTTGGTGTCCTTCACGAACCGGCTCGTGTCGGAGTAGTGGTGCTTGCCCGCGGCGTCGACGTAGTCGCCGTAGTACGCCTTGACGTCGAGCTTGACCTGGCCGATGTTGGCCGGCTCCTTCGACCGCGCGGCGGTCGATTCGTCCGAGCCGGCGAGCGCCGTGGCGCCCGAGGCGACGGTGGCACCGATGGCCGCGGCGGCGGCGAGCTTGACGAGACCTGACCATTTTCCGGACACGGCGACCCTCCAGTGGAACTCGGCAACTGGGGGAACCTACGTCACGTTCACCCGGAGTTCCACCCTTCGAAAGTTTCCGTTCACGTGATTCTTTCGGCGCGACACAGGAACGCCACCGGCGACCGCCCGATCCGCGTCAGCACCACCGACGCTTCCGCGCCGCCACGGGGTTTCAGGCGCCGCCGCAGCGCGTCCGGGTCGACGTCGAGACCTCGCACCAGGATTTCCAGCCGCCCCACGTCGTGTCGCTTGAGGACGGCCTTCAACGCCTTCTCGGTGTACGGCCCGTGCTCCAGGACGCGGAACGCCCGCACCCCCGGTGGCGGAGTGTCGCCCGTCAGGTACGCAATGCGTTCGTCCAGCTGCCACAACCCGTGCCGCGCCGCGTAGTGGCGGACCAGCCCGGCCCGGACGACGGCGCCGTCGGGGTCGACGATCCACTCCCCCGGCTCGCGCGTGGGCAGTTCGTCCGGTTCGGCGTCGGTGACCGTCCACTGTGTCCCATCCGAGCGCAGCACGGTCGCCCGGCGGGTGACGCCGGTGCTCAAGCCACGCCAGAGGCAGGATTCACGCACCTGGCCGTCCAGGGACACGAGTTCGACCTCATCCGCCCACGGCGTGAGCGCGAAGTCGAGGCCGGGAGCGCACTTGATCGCCAGCGGACGTCCCGGGCAGGCCTCGACCAGCCCGTCCAGGGGCGGCGCGAAGTCGGCGGGTTTCCACGCCCGGCGCCCTGCGGAGTCCCGGCGGGCGGGGTCGGCGACGACGACGCTGGAGCGGCTGGCCGGACGCAGGGCGTCCGCTCGCGCGAGTCCGAACGCGACTCCCGCCTCAGCTCCGTTGTGGCGGGCCATTTCCAGCCGCACCGGGTCCACATCGGACCCGAGCGTGCGCCGCGCGACCCGGGCGATTTCGACGAGGTCCGCACCCACCGAGCACGTGAGGTCGTGGACGTCGAGCCCGGCGAACCGGGCGGCCCGGTGCCGCGCCACGACCGACGCGCTCGCCTGCTGGAGCGCGTCGGAGGTGAACAGCCAGTCCACGCCGGACAGTTTGCCGACGGCTTTCCGCCGCAGCAGCACGGTTTCCAGGACGGCGGCCGCGTGTTCCTCGCCGACCAGGCGGCGGACCTGCGCCACGGACGCGATCCGGTCGGTCAGCGGCAGCGCCGAGACCTCGGCGAGCGCCGCCACACCCGCGCCGGAGCGCAGGTAGGCGACGTCGCCGAGGCTGAACGAATAGCCCAATTCAGGACGGCCGCTTGGTCCCGGTGATCATGACGTTGTAGAACAGCTCCCGCGGCAGGATCTTGGCCAGGACCTTCTTGTCCACGACGGACAGCCGCAGCCACAGGTGGTAGGCGAACAGCCGCCAGCGCACGGTGAGCTTCTCGGCCGGCACCGCGGCCTCGAACGTCCGGATCGGCCAGCCCGCGAGCGCGGCGGCGAACTCCTCGGTGACCGCGCGGACGTCCTGGGCGCCGGCGCCGCGGGCCCACGACTCCAGCTCCGACGGGTCGAAGGTGTGGATGTCGACCACGGCTTCGAGCGCGGCGGCGCGGGACGACTCGTCCAGTTCGGACTGCGGACGCCGCCAGCCGCTCAGCACCGGCAGCTTCGTGACCCGGGTGGTCAGGAACCAGGTGAACTGGCCGAGCTTGCGGGCGTAGAAGTCGCCGATCTTGGTCGGTTCGCCGGCGAAGACGAACCGGCCGCCCGGCTTGAGCACGCGCAGCACCTCGCGGAACGCCGCCTGGACGTCCGGGATGTGGTGCAGCACCGCGTGCCCGACCACCAGGTCGAAGGTGTTGTCGTCGTAGGGGATGCGCTCGGCGTCGGCGACCCGGCCGTCGACGTCGAGGCCGAGCTTCTCGGCGTTGCGCAGCGCGACCTGGACCATGCCGGGCGAGAGGTCGGTGACCGAGCCCTTCTTGGCGACGCCGCCCTGCATGAGGTTCAGCAGGAAGAAGCCGGTGCCGCTGCCCAGCTCCATCGCGTGCTGGTAGGGCTGGCCGTCCTCGCCCGCGACGGCGTTGAACACGTCGGCGGCGTAGGAGATGCAGCGCTCGTCGTACGAGATCGACCACTTCTCGTCGTAGGTGCCGGCTTCCCAGTCGTGGTAGAGCACGTTCGCCAGCTTGGGGTCGGCGTAGGCCGCCTGGACCTCTTCGGCGGTGGCGTGCGGGTTCGGCGCCGGGTCGTTCACGTCGGTCAAGGCGTCATTTCCCTTCGAAAGTGGCCTTGCCGGGCCCGTTTTCGATGAACGACTTCATGCCGTTCTGCTGGTCTTCGGTCGCCCAGAGGGCGGCGAACAGGTGCGACTCGAGCTTGAGCCCGTTCGCGAGGTCGGTGTCGAGGCCGCCGTCGATGGCCGCCTTGGCCGCGCGCAGGGCCACGGCGGGGCCGTTCGCGAACTGCGCCGCCCACTTGTGGGCAGCCGCGTAGACGTCGTCCGGCGCGACGACCTGGTCGACGATCCCGAGAGCCAGTGCTTCCTCGGCCTTGACGAACCGTCCGGTGTAGACGATGTCCTTGGTCTTGCTCGGACCGATCAGCCGGGCCAGGCGCTGGGTGCCGCCCGCCCCGGGGATGACGCCGAGCTGGATCTCGGGCTGGCCGACCTTGACGTTGTCGCCGGCGATCCGGCGGTCCGCGGTCAGGGCCAGCTCGAGGCCGCCGCCGAGGGCGTAGCCGGTGATGGCCGCGACGACCGGCTTCGGGATGTTCGCGATGGCCGCGAGAGTGCCGGTGAGGGTCGCGCCGAACTTCGCGATCTCCGGGTAGGTGCGGGTGGCCATCTCCTTGATGTCCGCGCCGCCCGCGAAGGTCTTCTCGCCGCCGTAGAGGATCACCGCGCGGACGTCGTCACGCTCGGTGGCTTCCTTCGCCAGCTCGGCGAGCTCGGCGGTGACCTGGGCGTTCAGGGCGTTGACCGGCGGCCGGTCGAGCCGGATGGTGCCGACCCCGTCCTTGACCTCGAGGGTTACGAACTCTCCCACGCCATTCCTCCTCGTTGACGGACTGCCAGCAGGCTACCGGTCGGTAGGGGCAGCCTAGCGGCGACGGGCGAAGAAGCGATCGCCGGAGCGCTCCAGGACGAGGTCCTGGTCGAAGGTCTTCGAGAGGTTTTCGCTGGTGATGACGTCGTCGACCAGGCCGGAGACCACCGCGTGGCCGTCACGCAGCAGCAGCGCGTGGGTGAAGCCCGGCGGGATCTCCTCGACGTGGTGGGTGACCAGCACGATGGCCGGCGCGTCGGGGTCCATCGCCAGGTCGGACAGCCGGGCGACCAGATCTTCGCGGCCGCCCAGGTCGAGCCCCGCGGCGGGCTCGTCGAGCAGCAGCATCTCCGGGTCGGTCATCAGCGACCGGGCGATCAGCGCGCGCTTGCGCTCGCCTTCGGACAGCGTGCCGAAGGTGCGCTCGGCGAGCTGCCCGATGCCCATCGCGTCGAGGAGTTCGGTCGCACGGGCGGTGTCGAGGGTGTCGTATTCCTCACGCCAGCGGCCGAGCACCGCGTAGCCGGCGCTGACCACGACGTCCTTGACCAGCTCGTCGCCCGGGACGCGCTGGGCGATGGCGGCCGAGGTGAACCCGATGCGGGGACGCAGGTCGAAGATGTTGACCCGGCCGATCCGCTCGCCGAGCAGGTCGACCTCGCCGGTGGTCGGGTGCAGTTCGGCCGCGGCGAGGCGCAGCAGGGTGGTCTTGCCCGCGCCGTTCGGCCCGAGCACCACCCAGCGCTCGTCCAGTTCCACGGTCCAGTCGAGGCCGGCGAGGAGGTCGTTGGTCCCCCGGCGGACGCCGACACCGGCCATCCGGACCACGAGGTCGTCAAGTTCGCTGGGCTGGATCGGCTCGCTCACGAGGCCCATTCTGTCTGCCGTCGCGCGCGCGTGCGCACCCGCCCGGGTGAGACGGCGAACGAGCAGGTCGGCGCACGTCCACGACGTGGAACGGTGCACGCCGGAAGTACCGCGCGCGCCAGCGCTGTGGCAGCATCGCGGGTATGTCAGCCGACGCGCCCGCCACCCCGGTCACCCGGGGCTCGTTCTGGCGCCGTCGCACCATCGACCTGCTCCTCGTCGCTTCGGCCGGGTGTACGCGGGCGCGGCTCCGCTGATCCCTCGCGTCCGCTGACGCGTGCGGCGTCGCGCTGCCCCGGCCGTCCCGATCACCTTCGCGTCCGAGGAGCACCTCCGTTGACCACGTCCCTGGTTCGTCCGCCCGTCGAGATCCACCCGCAGCTCACCGACCCGCTGCTGCCCGAGCTGCTGCACCCTTCGCGGCTGCTCTGGACCCCGCGTGAGCTGGCCGAACTGACCACCACCGTCACCACCGAGCTGACCGCGGGCCTGCGGGGCATCCTGCGGTTCGACGAGGACCGCCGCTGGTGGGCGCGGCTGGCGCTGACCGACGGCGTCGAGCTGTGGCTGCTGTCGTGGCTGCCCGGCCAGTCCACGAAGCCGCACGACCACGGTGGTGCGTCCGGCTCGTTCACCGTCCTGCAGGGTGAACTCGGCGAGGAGTACCGCTACCCCGGCGGCCCGATCCGGCGCCGGACGCACGTCGCCGGCCAGGGCCTCGGCTTCGGCGCCGGCCGCGCCCACCAGGTCACCGGCCTCGGCGACGAGCCCGCGGCGAGCGTCCACGCGTATTCGCCGCCGCTGGTGGCGACGCGGGAGTACGCCACGCTCGCCGACGTCCCGGCGGAAATCCCGCCGCTGCCCGCTATCGTCCGGTCATGAGCGCTGTCGACTCGCTGCTGGCCTCCGCCCGGTCCGGCTTGGACCGGGTGACGCCCGCCCGGGCCCGCGAGCTGCAGGAGGCGGGGGCCCTGCTGGTCGACATCCGGCCGCTGGCGAACCGCGAGACCGAGGGCGAGATCCCGGGCGCGGTGATCGTCGAGCGGATCCACCTGGAGTGGCGGCTGGCGCCGGACAGCGAGTGGCGGCTGCCTTCGGTGACACCCGACGCGACGGTGATCGTGGTGTGCAACGAGGGCTATTCGTCGAGCCTGGCGGCGGCCGACCTGCAGCGGCTCGGCCTGCCCGGCGCGACCGACCTCGACGGCGGGTTCCGCGCGTGGGCTGCCGCCGGCCTGCCCGTGCAGGCAGGCGGCAGCCCGGCGGTGCCTTAGCAGCCCCCGTTTTCCACGCTACCGAAGGGGACCGACAGTTTTTCGGCCGACACTGTTCAGCCGGCCAGTGCCGGGGCGATGTGCTTCGTGAACAGGTCGATGCCGGACCGGTCGTACGCGGCTTCCGGGAAGTTCAAGATCGCGTACGCCATGCCGCGCTTGCCCAGTGCGGCGAGGTGCTCGGCGACCTGCTCCGGCGTGCCGACCGTCGGGCCGCTCGCGAAGGTGGCGACCGCGCGCTCGGCCTCCTCCGCCGGGACGTACTTCTCGTAGTGCGCCTTCAGCCAGGCCACCTTCTCCCGGACGTCCTGATCGGTCTCGCCGAGGACGACGCTGAGGTTGCCCGAGCGCACGATCGCGTCGAAGTCGGTGCCGACGTCCTTGCAGTGCGCCGCGAGGATCTCCGACTTGCGGGTGAAGGTCTCCGGTTCGGGGTAGAAGTTCGTGTACCGCGCGTACTTCGCGGCGATCCGGAGCGTCTTCTTCTCGCCGCCGCCGGCGATCCACAGCGGGATGCCGCCTTCCTGCGGCGGCAGCGGGCGGAGGATCGCACCGGCGGTCCGGTAGTGCTTGCCGTCCAAAGTGGACGTTCCGGTCGTCCAGAGGTCACGCATGATCCGGACGCCCTCGTCGAGCTGGCCGAGCCGCTCGCCGGCGGACGGGAAGCCGTAGCCGTAGGCCCGCCACTCGTGCTCGTACCACCCGGCGCCGATGCCCATTTCGACCCGGCCGCCGGAGATGAGATCGGCGGTCGCGGCGACCTTCGCCAGGTAGGCGGGGTTGCGGTAGCCCATGCAGGTGCACATCTGCCCGAGCCGGATGGTCTCCGTCGCGGCGGCGAACGCCGAGATCAGCGACCACGCCTCGTGCGTGGCCTCCTCGGTGGGGACGGGCACGGTGTGGAAGTGGTCGTAGACCCAGATCGATTCGAAGGGACCCGCCTCCGCGTGTTTCGCGAGGCCGAGCATGGTCTTCCAGTGGTCCGCGGGGTCGATGCCGGCCAGGTCCAGCCGCCAGCCCTGCGGGACGAACATTCCGAAGCGCATGCCTACAACTTAGCTTCGCTCAGCGTCGGGCGCGGCGTGATTTCCCGGCTGGAGCAGCGCCAGCTCAGGCCATCCGCGCGAAGAACTCCAAGATGGCGTCGGAGAGGTCCTGCACGTACCGCGGGTCGCCGAACCGCGGCACCGGCGCGTCCTGCCGACCGGCCATCGGCGCGCGCCGCGGCGCCTCGACCGCCGCAACCGCGGGGGTGACAAGCTCGGGCAACGTCCCGCGGATCGCTTCGAACTCACCCGTGGCCGCCCGCCACGCCGACTCGAGCTGCTCGGCGGCCTCGACCCTCTGCTGCTCCAGCCGGGCGAGAGAGTCGGACGCGGTCTCGAAGTGCCGTCGCCCAGCCAGCTCGACGAGGATCTGGACGTAGCTCTCCGTCGCCCCCGCCGCCGTCTCGTAGGCCCCGGCACCCAGCCGGCACTGCTTGACCAGCCGGTCGCGCAGTTCTCCGTAGGCGTCGGCGGCGCGGCCGGCCCAGCCCTCGGGCGCCACCGACCGCAGGTCCGAAGCCAGGTCTTCGAGCATGGCGGCGATATCGCCCAGCCGGACCGCTTCGTCCTGCAGCAGCTTGATCGTCCCGGGCGACCAGGTCTGTTCCGTCGTCATGGCTCCTCGATCAGCCCGCCGCACGGGGCTCGGGGGCGATCCGCTCCAGTCGGTCGCGGACTTCATCCTGGTGCTCCGCGTAGCGGCGGGCTGCGGTCTCCAGGCGTTCGCCGAGCTCCCGGGCGTCTTCGAGAAGGCGCCCGACCGCGGCGGCCGATGCGCGTTGCAGGTCTTCCAGCGCCGCGGTGAGCAGCACGTCCCCGACGAGCTCGGGACGGGCCGAATATCGCAGAGCCGCGCGACCGGCGGACTCCTTCGTCACCGCGCCCAGCCGGATCGCGGCGGCGCGCAGCAGCTCGGGATCGGCTTCGAAACCGCTCATCGGGAACAGGTCCTTTGTCGTCAGCGGCGCACGGCGATCAGGCCGGCGAGCACGGAAGGCGGAAGGGCGAGCGACTCGGCGGTCCCGCTGCCCCGGCGGCGGCTCGGGTTGACCAGGATGCCGGCAGGCTCCGGCCGGACGAGGGCGGCGCCGACCAGTTCACTCCCTTTGCGGACGACTTCGGCCGACCACGGCGCCCCCGCGGCCGCGCGATACAAGCTCAGCCGGTCCGGGGTGTCGAAGACGCAGACCCACGCCCCCCGCTCCTCGAGCGTGACCACCATCGGATCACCGTCCCGATCCGCCGGCGTCAACCAGGAACGGAGAGCGAAGGCGCGGAGGAAATGGTCGACATCCGCCCGCGGATCGACCAGCGTCGCCGGGTCGCCTTCGCGCGGGCCGGACTCGCCGATCGCCGCGCGCGGTTCAAACCGCTGTTCCGCCGCGCGGACTTCGGCCAGGTCGAGCCTCGTTTGAGGACTGGTCAAGCTTTTCGCCAGCAGCTTCTGGAATGGCTCGAGCCGCCGGTCGCAAGTCCGCGGTGAAGGGCCGTCGGACAAGCTCTTGAGCCGATCCCCCTTGTTTCCCGCCAAGGCCCGGTCGTCCGTGTTGTACGCGGTCCGGACGATCGCCTCCAGCTTCGGTCGGTTCAACTGGTCGAGCACGGCCTCGATGCGCAGGAATACGATCGCAGCCACCCGCGACGGCGGGTCGTCATCGGCAATGTGCCAGATGCGCCGCAGTTCGGGGCCCAGATCGCCGTGGAGGTCGAGGCGCCGGACCCCGTCTCCCTTCTGCAAGCCCGCGGCGGCGTCGACGGCACGACCGACCGCGGAAGCGGGCAGCACGCCGCCGTTCCCGGACCGATCCGTGCTGATCATGGTCCCCCCTGACCCTCAATGGAGTGAACATCATAAAGGACCGTTTGGCCTTTTGCGCACCGCGTGTTCAGTTCGGCGGACACGTTCGGCAAATCGCCCCTACCTGCGGTTTTGCCAAATTGTGGACAGTTTCCGGACGGACGCGTATCGGTTCCGCCGTGACAGATTTTCTCGCCACGACAAACCGTACGTCCGTTCCATGACATGTTTCTGGCCGAAAGCGCTGATCACGGGCGCGGAATGGCGGCGCGTGCCTACCGTGGTTCTCGAGAGCCGCACCGCGAGCGGCCCACGGATCCGGGAGAAACCATGGAAAACACGCTGATCGTCCTCGTCACCGCACTCGCCTTCCTGGCGGGCGGCCTGACCGCCACGATGGCCGCCACGTGGTGGTCCAGGCACCGGCACGACGAGGTGCGCCGCGAACCACCGCGTGAGGATGCCGCGTGCCGGCGATCGAACAGTTGCTGCTGTACCCCGGTGCGCCGATGAATGACGCCTGACGCCGCCCCGGGACGGGTGGCGTCAGGCCAGCACGACCCGCGCCAGCTCCGCCGGCGTCGCCAGCAGCCCGTGCTTCGGCAGCACCCGGACCGTGTACCCGATCGCCCCCGGCCGCGGCAGCTTCACGCGGGCCGCGAACGCCCCGATCCCGTCGCCGGTCATCGGGACCGTCACCGGGTCGCGGAGCTCGTCGTCGTCGGCCACGCGGCCGACCACCGCCTGGATGTCCACTTCGGACGGGTCGAGGCCGGCCAGGTCGATGCGGGCCCTGATCGTCACCTCGGTGCCCACCACCAGGGGCTCGGTCGCCTCCACCAGCAGCTCCGAGTCGAAGATCCGCAGCCGCGGCCACGACACCTCGAGCTTCGTGCGGTAGTCCGCCAGCGACAGCGCCCCGCGGTAGCCGTCGCCGGTGGCGGCCGCGACCGTGCGGGAGGCCGGCAGGTAGCCGTTCTCCACGTACTCGCGGACCATCCGGGACGCCTGCACCCGCGGGCCGAGCGTCTCCAGCGTGTGCCACACCATCGACAGCCAGCCCGTGGGCACGCCGTCCGGCGAGCGGTCGTAGAACAGCGGCGCGATCTGCTGGCCGAGCAGCTCGTACAGCGCCGCGGCCTCGAGGTCGTCGCGGCGCAGCGGGTCGGCGACGCCGTCGGCGGTCGGGATCGCCCAGCCGTTGCTGCCGTCGTAGCACTCGTCCCACCAGCCGTCGCGGATCGAGAGGTTGAGCCCGCCGTTCAGCGCCGACTTCATCCCCGACGTCCCGCACGCCTCCAGCGGCCGCACCGGGTTGTTCAGCCAGACGTCGCAGCCGCGGTAGAGGTAGCGCGCCATCGACATGTCGTAGTCGGGCAGGAAGACGATGCGGTGCCGCACGTCCGCGCCGTCGACGAACCGGACGATCTGCTGGATCAGCTGCTTGCCGTTTTCGTCGGCCGGGTGCGACTTGCCGGCGACGACGACCTGGATCGGCCGCTGTTCGTGCAGCAGCAGTGTCCGCAGCCGGTCGGGGTCGCGCAGCATCAGCGTCAGCCGCTTGTACGTCGGGACGCGGCGGGCGAACCCGACGGTCAGCACGTCGGGGTCGAAGACCGAGTCCACCCAGCCCAGTTCCAGCGGGGAAGCGCCGCGCTGCAGCCACGCCGCGCGCACCCGGCGCCGCACCTCGTGCACCAGCTTCTCGCGCAGCTCGCGCCGCAGCTCCCACAGCTGGGCGTCGGAGACGCCGTCGCGCAACGGCCCTTCGCCGACGTCGAGGCCCCATTCGCGCCCCAGCAGCGTGCTCAGTTCACGGGCCACCCACGTCGGGCCGTGGACGCCGTTCGTCACCGACGAGATCGGCACCTCGTCGTGGTCGAACCCGGGCCACAGCCGGGAGAACATCTTGCGCGTGACCCGCCCGTGCAGCTGCGAGACGCCGTTCGCGCGCTGCGCCAGCCGCAGGCCCATGTGCGCCATGTTGAACAGGCCGGGGTTGTCCTCGGCGCCGAGCGCGAGCACGCGCCGCGGGTCGATGTCCGGCACCAGGCGCCCGTCGTTGAAGTAGCGCTGCACCAGGTCCACCGGGAACCGGTCGATGCCCGCGCTGACCGGGGTGTGCGTGGTGAACAGCGTCCCGGCGCGGACCGCGGGCATGGCCTCGTCGAACGCGAGCCCGTCGGCCTGGACGATCTCGCGGGCGCGTTCCAAGCCGAGGAAGCCCGCGTGTCCCTCGTTCGTGTGGAACACCATCGGCTGCGGGTGCCCGGTGATCTCGCAGTACTTCCGGACCGCGCGGAACCCGCCGATGCCGGCCAGGATCTCCTGCCGCAGCCGGTGGTCGGCGTCGCCGCCGTAGAGCCGGTCGGTGACGCCGCGCAGGTCTTCGTCGTTGGCCTCGGTGTCGGTGTCGAGCAGCAGCAGCGGCACGCGCCCGACGCGGGCCTGCCAGATCTGCGCGCACAGGTCGCGCCCGCCCGGCATCGCGACGCCGATCAGCACCGGCCGGCCGCCCACGGTCAGCAGTTCCAGTGGGAAGGCGTTCGGGTCGATCACCGGGTAGTGCTCGACCTGCCAGCCGTCGAGCGACAGCGACTGCCGGAAGTAGCCGTTGCGGTAGAGCAGCCCGACGCCGACCATCGGCACGCCCAGGTCGGACGCGGCCTTGAGGTGGTCGCCGGCCAGCACGCCGAGGCCGCCGGAGTAGTTCGGCAGCGCTTCGGTGACGCCGAACTCCATCGAGAAGTAGGCCACCGCCGGCGGCAGTTCGGGGTCGTCGCGCTGCTGGTACCAGCGCGGCTCCGACAGGTACTTCTCCAGGTCGTCGGCCGCTTCGCGCGCCCGGGCGAGGAAGCCGTCGTCGACCGCGAGCTCGTCGAGCCGGGCCGGCGGCAGCGCGGTGAGCATCCGCAGCGGGTCGCGCACGGCGTTGAAGAGCTCGGCGTCCATCGACGCGAACAGGTCGCGCGTCGGCGGGTGCCACGTCCAGCGCAGGTTGGTGGCCAGCGCGCCCAGGCCGGACAGCGAATCCGGGAGGCTGGCGCGGACGGTGAACCGGCGGACTGCACGCATGGGAAGCGACGATATCGGGCCGCGGGCCGCGCTGCGCAGGGAGGAGTTCGGGGATTACGTGCACGCCCCGCGTATGCCCTGGGTATGGTCCTGCCCGTCGGGTACGGGTGGGCACGAGAGCGAGTTGGACAAAGATGATCCCAGGGGGAGGACGGCGGGCGCTGGTCGCGTTGCTGGCCGTCGCGGCGGTCGCCGTGAGCGGGTGCAACAGCAAGGGCGGCGCGAGCGGAGACCCGGCCAAGGACACCGGCGCGGGCTCGGTCTCCGGGCTGCCGGTGACGCACTTCGAGAGCGGCCTCAAGCCGGACGCGCCGACGCCGAGCCTGAACGTCCGCAACGCCGAAGGCGGCGAGGACGACAAGCTCGCCACGGCCGCGATCGACGACGTCCAGACCTACTGGGGCGAAATGCTGCCGGCGAACTTCGGCCAGCAGTTCGAGCCGGTCAAGTCCCTGCTGTCCTACGACGCGCAGACCGACACCGAGAAGACCGGCTGCGGCAGCGTGAAGAAGCTCGTGAACGCGTTCTACTGCCCGGTCGACGACTCGGTGGCGTGGGACCGCGGCGTGCTGCTGCCGATGCTGCGCCAGCGGTTCGGCCCGATGTCGGTGGTCGTGGTGCTCGCGCACGAGTTCGGCCACGCCGTCCAGTACCGGCTCGGCGACAAGGCGGGGATCGCCAAGAACACCCCGACCGTGGTCAAGGAGCAGCAGGCCGACTGCTTCGCCGGCGGCTACTTCCGCTGGGTCGCCGAGGACAAGAGCAAGTACTACCGCGTCTCGACGTCCGAAGGCCTGAACCAGGTGATGGCGTCGATGTTCCTGATCCGCGACCAGGCGGGCACCAGCGCCGCCGACAAGGGCGCGCACGGCACGGCGTTCGACCGCACGTACGCCTTCCAGGCCGGGTTCGAGAAGGGCCCCAAGGAGTGCGCGGGGATGACGACCGACAACGTCAAGGCCCGGCTCACCGAGCGCCCGTTCGACAAGGGCGACCAGGGCAAGGGCGACGCGAAGTTCACCGCGCAGACCGTCGCGCTGCTGAAGAAGAGCCTCGACGAGGCCTTCAAGGGCGCCGGGGTGACCGCGCCCGAGATCACCGACGGCGGCAGCTGCCAGACCACGCCGCCGGCGTCGTACTGCCCGGGCGACAACACCGTCAGCATCGACCTGGCCAAACTCGCCCAGCTGGCCCAGCCGATCGACCGCGACGCCGAGATGAAGGGCGAGGACCCGGGCGGCATGGGTGACTTCGCGGCGTTCTCGGAGGTCGCGGCGCGCTACGCGCTGGGCATCCAGAAGGGCGTCGGCGCGTCGATCGACAACGCGAACGCCGGCCTGCGCACGGCCTGCCTGGTGGGTGCCTGGGCGGCGTTCACCAACCGCCCGGGCGACCTGCGGCTGTCGGCGGGCGACCTCGACGAGGCCATCGCGGACCTGCTGCAGCCGGAGAGCCTGGTGTCCGCGGACGTCAACGGGAAGCGCCCGGACAGCGGTTTCGACCGGGTCGAGGCGCTGCGTCGCGGGTATCTCGAGGGCTCGTCGGTCTGTTCCAAGCAGTACGCCTGAGCGCTTCGTGAAAAGGGCCCCCACTGCGGTGGGGGCCCTTTTTCGCGGCTTCTAGAAGAGGGCGCTCGCGAGGTCGCGGCGGGCCTTCATCACCCGGTCGTCGGCCGGGTCGAACAGGTCGAAGAGGGCCACCAGGTGCTCGCGGACCTTGTTGCGGTCCTCGCCCGCCGTGCGGCGGACCGCGTCGATCAGGCGCTTGAAGCCCGCCTCGACGTTGTTTTCGGCGATCTCCAGGTCGGCCGCGTCGAGCTGGGCCCCCAGGTCCGACGGGTCGGCGTCCGCCTTGGCGCGCGCATCCGGGTCGGCGCTTTCGGCACGGGCGGTGAACTTGACCTGGGCCAGGGCGTTCTTCGCCAGCTCGTTCGCCGGTTCGACGTCGAGGATGCGCTCGTACGCGGCCTGGGCGGCGGCGAAGTCGCCCCGCTCGAAGGCCTCTTCCGCCTCGGTGAAGCGCGGGTCCTCCGGCTCTTCGACCGGGCCGCCGGCCGCCTCCGCGTCGCGGATGCCGGGCAGCTTGTCGCGCAGGGCGTCCAGGAGCGAGGTGATCCACTTGCGGATCTCGGGCTCGGGCAGCGCGCCGGAGAAGGCGTCGACCGGCTGGCCGCCGGCGATCGCGACGATCGTCGGGATGGACTGCGCGCCGAACAGCTGCGCGATCCGCGGGTTGGCGTCGACGTCGACCTTCGCGACGACCCACGCGCCACCGGACTCGGCGGCCATCCGCTCCAGGACCGGGGACAGCTGCTTGCACGGGCCGCACCACTCGGCCCACAGGTCGACGACCACGAGCTGGTGCAGGGACCGCTCCACGACCTCGGCCTGGAAGGTGGCCTCGGTGACATCGATCACGGCCTCGCCCGAGGCCGGCCGCGGGGGCCCATCGCCACCGGCCGGGCCGGCGGGCGGGGCCGGCTGCCGTTGCGCCGCTTCGGCACGGGCCTTGAGCGCGGACAGGTCGACCGCGCCGGAGAGGGCGGCGGACAGGGCCGCTGACTTCGCTGCAGATCCGCGTGGTTGTGTCACGGTTCCATCCTGGCACGCGCACCGGAGAAGTTTCACCGGTCCCCGGCCTGCAACGCCCACGCCGACCGACGGCGGCCCGCGTCGGGAGTTTCGGCACGCGCCTGGTTCGGCTTCGGCCGCCGGGGTTGGGGCTCGGCGGGCGATCTCCGGGGCTCGGGTCAGGCCTCGCCGGGCTCGCCCCCGGCTGAAGCGGCACCGACGGCCCGGGGTTCCGGCTCGGGCAGGCGGCCCCCGGCGGCTGCCCGAGCCGCGCGGAGCGGGTTTCGGCGCACGCCTGGAGTTCGGCGCCGGCGCCGGCCGCCCGGCGCTCCAGCTCGGCGGGCGACCTCCGGGGCTCGGGTCAGGCCTCGCCGGGCTCGCCCCCTGGCCGAAGCAGCACCAGCCGCCCGGCTTCCAGCTCGGCAGGCGACCTCCGGGGCTCGGGCCAGGCCTCGCCGGGCTCGCCCCCTGGCCGAAGCAGCACCAGCCGCCCGGCTTCCAGCTCGGCAGGCGACCTCCGGCGGCTGCCCGAGCCGCGCGGAGTGGGGTTCGGCACCTCCCCGGCCCGTCGCTTGGCAGGACGGCACCGCTGGGGCAGGCTCGGCCGGGTGCACATCCGGCGTGACGTGAAGGTGGGTCTCTCGATCGCCGCCGCCGTTGTCTGGGTCGGGGCGGTGACGCTGCTCATCGTGCACGAACCGGACCCGGGCGCGGCCACGCCGGCCGAGCTGCGCGACCGGCTCGCGTCGGCGCTCTCCGGCCACGACGCCGACGCCTTCGCCGGCCTCCTCGACTACCCCGGCTCGGGCGGGGACGACTTCGCGAAGGACTACGTCTCGGTGCTGGCCGACCGCGGGGTCCACGCCGTGCGCGTGGACCTGGGCCCGGACGCGGCCGCCCCGACCCGCGCGACGGTCTCCGGCGAGCTCGGCGACGGTCAGCCGTTCAGCTACCCGCTGACGGTGACGAGTGAAGACGGCCGCTGGACGGTCGCCTTCACCCCGCCCCTCCCCTGATCGGCCGGTACGTCAGGCGTCGCGCAGGTGGGCTTCGATCCGGTCCACCTTGGCTTCGAGCTGACCGGAGAAGCCCGGCCGGATGTCCGCCTTCAGGACCAGGCCGACGCGGGCCGAACCTTCGCCCGCGGCCTCGACCGCGCGCTTGACGACGTCCATCACCTCGTCCCAGGACTCGCCTTCGATGTTCGTGAACATCGCGTTGGTCGAGTGGGGGAGGCCGGACTCGCGGACGACCTTCACCGCGCGGGCCACGGCTTCGCTCACCCCGCCGTCGGGGTCCCCGCCGGACGGGCTCACGCTGAACGCGACGATCATGCTCGGAAGTCCCTTCTTCGGTGGTCATTTCCGCCAGTCGTGCGACACCCGCCGGTACCCGCTGGTAACTTCGCGTGTCATGAACCGTCCGCTGCCGTTCGACCCGATCGCCCGCGCGGCCCGGATCTGGGAGGACCGCATCGGGCCCTCCGGGACCATGGCCGCGGTGACCGGGGTGATGCGGGTCCAGCAGATCATCCAGTCCGCGGTGGACGGCGCGCTCAAGCCGCACGGCTTGACCTTCGCCCGGTACGAAGCGCTGGTGCTGCTCACCTTCGCCCGCAGCGCCAGCCTGCCGATGCGGGTGATGGGCGAGCGGCTCCAGCTGCACCCCACCAGTGTCACCAACATAGTGGACCGCCTGGAGCGCGACGGGCTGGTGAAGCGGGTCCCGCACCCGACGGACCGCCGCACGACGCTGGTGGAGATCACCGACGAGGGCCGCAAGCGCCGCGAGGCCGCGACCGAAGCCGTCACCGCCATCGACTTCGGGCTGAGCGGGCTGACCGAGCGGCAGACCGAGCAGCTGACGGACCTGCTGACCAAGGTGCGCCGCGCCGCCGGGGACTTCAGCGAGTAAAAGCTCGACAGCAGAAAGGGCCCGCACTCGGAGAGTGCGGGCCCTTTCTCAGCTACTGGGATCAGGCGGCGACGGGTTCCTTCACCTGGAACAGGCCGACACCACCGTGGGACAGCCGCTGCGGGCCGTCGAGCTTGCCGTTGCGCAGCGCCCACTTCTCGAACAGCCACGTGAACAGCGGCGGGATGCTGGCCAGCAGCGCCAGGACCAGCGTCTTCGGGCGCCAGCCGAGCGGCTTCGCCACGGACAGGGAGACGACCAGGTAGAGGACGAAGATCACGCCGTGCACCATGCCGAGGACGGGCACGCCGCCCTCGTGAGAGGAGTGGACGACGTACTTGAGGAACATCCCGACCAGCAGCCCGGCCCAGGAAAGGGCTTCGGCTACTGCGGCCACGCGGAACACTAGAGCGGCCTTGCTGGACACTTCTTCCTCCTGTGGGGTCTCACCACTGTGGTACTGACACGAGCTGTGCAGAAACAAAAGAACGCCCGACGCACCGTCCACGGCGGACTGCCTGTGGACGTCAACGGCGCTGTCGGACGTGCTGATACCCAGTGTGAGGCGTGACGGCGCTCACCGGAACACCGGGGCCCGTGACGATGCTCACGGCCGTGGTCCATTGTGGTCTGAACCACGGCCGCGAGCGTGCGCCGGTTACCCCGCGCAGGGCGAAGCCGGGGCGGACGAAGGTGACGTCCCCCACTTCGCCGTCGCGTCGCCGGTGAGCCCGAAGTCCAGCGTCGTACCGCGCTTCAGCTGGTCCACGTTGACGTACACGCGGTCACTCGGCTTCGAGCCGACCTTCAGCCCCGAGACGTACTGCAGCTTCGAGCCGTCCGCGCCGGGCGCCTTGATCGTGACGTCGCGCCCGTTCTCCAGGTGCAGGACGGACTTCGCGAACCGCGGCGTGTTCAGCACGAAGTTCCCAGTCCCTGGGACAGCGGGGTAGAGCCCGAGCGCGCTGAAGACGTACCAGGCGGACATGGTGCCCAGGTCGTCGTTCCCGGTGACGCCGTTGGGCGCGTTCGTGAACAACGTGTGCGCCGCCCGCACGACCGTCGACGTCTTCGCCGGCTGCCCGGTGAGCGCGTACATCCACGGCGAGTGCAGGTCCGGCTCGTTGTTGGGGTTGTAGCGGAACTGGTCGTAGTAGTCGTACGGGCCGACGACCCAGTTCTCGCGCACCGCCGTCGCCGGGTTCTTCACCAGCTCGTCGTAGGCGAAGAAGTCGTCGAGGCGCTTCCCGGTGGCCGCCGGGCCGCCCATGCGATCGACGAGCCCGGGGACGTCCTGCTGCACGAGCCACTGGTACTGCCAGGCCGTGCCCTCGTGGAAGCCGTCCTGGCTCTGCGGGCTGTAGGGCTTGTCGGCCGGCGAGAACCACGCACCGCCGAGGACCTTCGGCCGGAAGAAGCCCGTGAAGCCGCGGTCGGTCTGCGTTTCGTCCCACAACGTCCGGTAGGTCCGGCCCTTCGCGGCCAACGCCGCCGCGTCGTCCTTCTTGCCGAGCGCGGCCGCCATGACCGAGAGCGAACAGTCACCGAGCGCGTACTCCAAGGTGGCCGAAGCGCCGTGGTTCGGGTCGGTGTCCTGGCCCTTCTTCGGGAAGTCCGGGTCGTACTGGACGAACCCGTCCTCCTGGTAGCTCGCGTTGCCCGAGCGGCCTTGGAACGGCGACGCGGCGGGCGGGATCTCGCGCGAGTTCTGCAACAGGGCCTGGTAGGCGTGCATCTCCTCGCCCGACAACGCTCCGAAACGCCACAGGTCGACCAGGAAGGGCGTGACCGGGTCGCCGGTCATCGTGTTCGTCTCCTGGCTCGCATACGCCCACCTCGGCAGCCAGCCGCCCTGGTCGTGGATGGCCAGGATGCTCTTCGCGATGTCGCGGGCCCGGTCCGGCCGCAGCAGCGCCAGGAGCTGGTTCTGCGTGCGGTAGGTGTCCCACAGCGAGAAGAAATCGTAGTACGTCCAGCCGGCGGCGCGGTGGACCTTCTTGTCGAAGCCGTAGTAGCGGCCGTCGGCGTCGTTCGCCGTCAGCGGCTGCAGCAGCGCGTGGTACAGCGAGGTGTAGAAGACCGTGCGGTCGTCCGGCGTGCCGCCCTTGATGTCCACAGTGGACAACTCATGACGCCAGGTGCGCTGGACGTCGGCCTTGGCCGCGTCGAACGACCGGATGTGCTCCGAGGCCAGGTTCACCCGCGCACCGGCGGCGTCGACCTGGGAGATCGCGGTGGTGGCGGTGACCTGGGCACCGCCTCCGAACGTCAGCCACGCGCCGCGCAGGCCCGCACCGCCTTCGGACGCGCGGGAGCCGGGGGTGCCGCCGGTCGGCGACCAGGTGCCGAACGCCTTGAACGGCTTGTCGAACTTCGTCGTGAAGTACGTCGTGTAGGCCTTGCCGCCGCAGAACGCCTGCGACTCCACGGTGCCCTCGACGGTCCGGTCGTCGACGACGCGGATGCTGCTGCCCGTCACGGGTTCCTTGTCGTTCGCCTGACCGACGTTGACGAAGACGTTGGCATCACCCGGCTTGGCGAACGTGTACCGCTCGACACCGGCCCGGGTCGCCGCGGTCGTCTCGACGTCGACGCCGCCGTAGCCGGTCAGGTGGACCTTGTAGTAGCCCGGCTTCCCCACTTCGCCGTCGTGGGTGAACGGCGAGGCGTACTGCTTCTGGTCGAAAGTGGACGCTTTCGCCGTGTCGAACGCCTTGCCGGGGCCCACTTCCCCGGTTGTCGGCAGGGTCGAGACCAGGCCGCCCTGCTCCCAGCAGCCCGCGCCGGAGAGGAAGAAGTGCCCGAACCCGCGGATCGCGGTGTCGGTGTAGCGGTAGCCCGCGTAGTGCGAGGTGATCGGGCTGACCTGCGTCATGCCGAACGGGGCCGAGGCGCCCGGGAACGTGTTGCCCTCGTCCTGCGTGCCGATGAACGTGTTGACGGCATCGAGCGCGTCACCGCCGGACGCCGATGCGGCGGCGGGACTCACCCCCGTCGCCACCACGGCGAGCGCCAGCGCGCTCACGAGAACCTTGTTCTTCAAAACAGCCCTCCGGAGAACAGGAAAGGCCGCCCGCGGGGTACGCGGGCGGCCTTTCACGGATGGATCGTCACGCGCCGATGCCGATGGCGAACACGTGGAGCGCGCCGCCGCTGACGTTGTCGGGCAGCTTCACGCTGGCCACGGTCTTGCCCGCGGCCAAGGTGATCGGGTTGGTGCCGAACACCATCGTGCGGATCTGCTGCGGGTCGCCGCCCGAAGCGTTGCGGTACGGCGTGGACAGCACGATCCGGTTGCCGAACGCCGGCTGCGCGCCGCCGCCACCGAGGGTCCAGTCGGAGAACCCGATGGTCGCGGTGGACGTCGTGCCGTCGGTGTAGGTGATGGTCAGCGTGCCGGAGGCATTGCCGTTGGACGCCGAGCCGAGCAGCGCCAGCCGCCCGGAACCGCTCACGTTCACCGTCTGGCCGCCGGCGACCACGTTGTCCGGGTCCCCGGCCGGGAACGACGGCCAGGTGAACTTGATCCCGTCACTGGTGACCGTGCCGCCCGGAGTGGCGCCGGCCGCGGCCAGCGCGTCGGCCGAGTAGCTCCAGCCGCCGCCGTCGAAGTTGGCCGCGCCGGAGTTGGCGTCCGGCGAGATGCCGGCGTTGTTCACCGTGGCCAGCCAGCTGTTCGGCTGGGCCACCAGCACGGTCAGGACGGCCTGCGAGGACGCCACGCCCGGCGCCGAGAACGTCACCGGAATGCGGCGGGCGCCGTCGGCCAGCCCGGCCGGAACGCCGACCGTGAGCTCGGCCTGGGCCTTGCCCGCGGCGGGCACCGCGATGCTGCCGGTCGCCGGGGTCAGCGTGATCCCGTCGACGCTGCCCGCGCTGTAGGTCCAGGTCCGGGCGGTGCCGGAAAGGTCCTGGACACCGACCGACGCCTTCGACGTCGACCCCGCGGGCGTCACCGCGCGGGCCGGGTCCACGAAGGACAGGCTCGGCTTCTCCTGCTCGCGGAACGACGGCGGCGCGTCGGCCGTCGCACTGCCCCACGAGGTCGCCGTGGCGGAACGGGTGTAGTCGAGCGTGCCGCCACCGGAGATCAGCGCCTCCGGCAGCCAGGCCTTCGCCGCCGCGCCGCCGTTGACCTTCAGGCTGCCCACGTAGTCGCCGGTGCCCGGCGCGTTGATCGTGATCTTCTTGCCCGCACCGGTGGTGAGCACGGCGTGCTCGAAGCGCGGGGTGACGAGCAGCGTCTCGGCGCGCCCCGGGATCTCCGGGTAGATGCCGAGCGCGGACCACACGTACCAGGCCGACATCTGGCCGAGGTCGTCGTTGCCGATCAGGCCTTCGGGACGCGGGTTGTACAGCTCGTCCATCGAGCGGTGCACGATCCCCTGGGTCTTGGCCGGGGCACCGGCGTACGAGTACACGTACGGCGCGTTGGAGTTCGGCTCGTTGCCCATGAAGGCGTACGGCTCCTGCGTGCCCGCGTTCAGCTGGGTGAAGAAGGTGTCCAGCCGGGACTGCGTCGCGGTGTTCCCGCCGAACGCCGTCACGACGCCGCCGAGGTCGTAGGGCACCATCCATTCGTACTGCGCGCCGTTGCCCTCGACCCAGCCCTGCGAGCTGGCGGGGTCGTAGGTGCCGGAGAACGAGCCGTCCGCGTTGCGCGGCTGCAGGTGCCCGGTGCCCGGGTTGTAGAGGTTCTGCCAGTTCTGCGCGCGCTTCATGAACGTCGTGTACGTCGCGCTGTCGCCGAGCCGCTTCGCGAACTGGGCGATGGAGAAGTCGGCGCTGGTGTATTCCAGGGTGTCCGCGCCCGCGCCCGGCACGTAACCGAGCTTCTGGTAGTCCTCGAGACCCGGCCGCTCGGTGTAGCCCTGCGTCGGCTGGGTGGCACCCTTGATCATGAGCAGCAACGCCTTCTGGGCGTCGAAGTCCCGGGCGCCGAACGCGTACGCGCTCGACACGATGATGTGGTACGGGTCGCCGTTCATGACGCCGGTGTAGTCGTTGGCCACCGTCCAGCGGTCCCACGAGCCGCCCTGCTCGGCGTAGGCCATCATCGACCGGACGATGTCCGAGGTCTCCTTCGGCGCGATCGTCGCCAGCAGCGGGACCTCCGAACGGTAGATGTCCCAGCCGGAGAAGTTCGTGTACATGGCGTGGCCCTTGTCGGCCGTGTGGATTCGCCCGTCGAAGCCGGGGTACTGGCCGTTGACGTCGGAGAACACGTTCGGCTGGATCAGCGAGTGGTACAGCGAGGTGTAGAACGTCGTCAGGTCGGCGTCCGAGCCGCCGGTGACGGCGATCTTGCCCAGCTGCGCGTTCCACGCCTTGCGCGCGCCCGCCGCGATGGTGTCGAACGACTTGCCGGTGTTCTCCGCCTTCAGATTGGCTTTCGCGCCGTCGACGGACACAAAGGACAGTCCGACCTGGACGTTCACCTGGGCGCCGTTGAGGTTGGCGAAGGTGACGTACCCGCCGCTGCCCGGGCCGCTGACGGTGGTGTTCTGCGGTGCGGCCTTGGCCGGGCGCGCGATCGAGGCGTCGACGCCGTTGGGCTGCGCGACCTTCGCCTTGGCCCCACCGGTCTCGGCGGCCTTGTTCGGCGTGACGGCACCGTTCTTCCAGGTGCCGATCGACGCGAACGGCGTGTCGAACTTGGCCGAGAAGTAGACGCGGTAGCTGTTGCGCGCGCCGCAGAAGCGGCCGCTCGTGGCCCAGCCGCTGATGGTGTCCTTGCCGATGGTGATGGACGCGTCATCGGTGCCGTTGACCGAGCCGGAGGTGTTGACCAGCAGGGTCGAGGACGCGCCGGCCGGGTAGGTCAGCCGCGCCGAGCCGGTGCGCTGGGTCGCGCTGAGCTCGACCTTCGCACCGCTGTCGAGGGTGACGTCGTACGCGCCCGCCGTCGCGTGTTCGTTCGTGTGCGAGAACTTCGACGTGTAGTGGGCCGGGTCGGTCGCCGGGGAGGTCGTCACTTCACCGACGTACGGGATGAACGGGACGTCCTGGTAGGTCGAACAGCCCGCGCCGGACAGGTGCGTCAGGCTGAACCCGGTCAGGGCGTTGTCGTCGTAGAAGTAGCCGCCGGGCTGGGATTTCACCGTGTCCGGGCTCCACTGGACCATGCCGAACGGCGCGACCGCGCCCGGGAACGTGTTGCCGGCACCGCCCCCGGTGCCGTGGTCGGCCCCGCCGGGCCGGGTGCCCACGAAGGGGTTGACCCACTTCGCGTAATCGGTGCTGGTAGCAGCCGCGGCGGGGACAGCGGGAGCCACCGCTGCCGTCACCGCCAGGGTCAGGAAGGCCACCACACCGGCGAAGCCGGTTCGGGGGGTCTGGGGGGTCGTCCCCCCAGGAATGTCACAGTCGGCTCTGAAGCGCGCTCGCGCCATTGCCATCGCCTCTCCACCTCATCAGCGCGACCGGAAAACGGTGCCATGACAACCTTGTCGCGCAGTCGGTCGAACCCGGCCACCTTGGGCAGCGGCTCACCAGGCAGTCAAGCGTGTGGTCAAGACCTGTCCACTTCCGGACAGCGCCGTCAGCCGTCTGTCCTACGCCGTCGGTAGCCGAATCGGCACAATCCACGCGACAGGCGTTGACAAGCACCAGGGGCGTGGCGTTCAATCCCCGTCACTATGACAACGTTGTCTCCTCTCGGCCGGGATCGGGACGGCAGCACGCGCACCGCGAGCAGGCGGGCCACGATGAGCGACGTGGCCCGGCTGGCGGGCGTGAGCATCAAGACCGTCTCGCGCGTGGTCAACGACGAACCGGCGGTGCACCCCGACACCGCCGAGCGGGTCATGGCGGCCATCGAGCAGCTGGGGTTCCGGCGCAACCTGGGCGCGCGGAACCTGCGCCGCGGGTCCACGACCGGCACCATCGGGCTGATCGTCGAGGACGTCGGCAACCCCTTCTACTCCGAGCTGAACCGCGCGGTCGAGCGCATCGCGACGTCGTTCGGGCGCCAGGTGCTCACCGGCTCGTCCGAGGAGAACTCCGACCGCGAGCGCGAGCTCGTCCTGGAGTTCTGCGCGCGGCGGGTGGACGGCATCCTCGTCGTCCCGGCCGGTCTCCAGCACGGCTACCTGGTGCCGGAGATGCGCGCGGGCACGCCGGTGGTGTTCATCGACCGGCCGGCCGGCGACATCGTGGCCGACACCGTGCTGGTGGACAACCTCGGCGGCACCATCGAAGCCGTCACGCACCTGGCGCAGCACGGGCACCGGCGGATCGCGTTCCTCGGCGACAGCCCGGACATCTTCACCGCGGCCGAGCGCCTGCGTGGGTTCCGCGAGGGCTGCGTGCGCAACGGGATCTCCTACGACGAGTCGCTGGTTTCGATGGGGACACCGACGCCGGACGCCGTCGGCAACGCCGTCAAGCGGCTGCTCGACGGCCCGGACGCGGCCACGGCGGTGATCGCGGGCAACAACCGGATCGCCGTGCACCTCCTGCGCGCCCTCGCGCACGCCGAGCACCGCCCGGCGATGGTGGGGTTCGACGACTTCGAGCTGGCGGACTTGCTGAACCCGCCGGTCACCGTGGTCGCGCACGACGTCAGCGCACTGGGCCACGCCGCGGCCGAGCTGCTCTTCGCCCGCGTCCAAGGAGATCAGTCCCCGCCGAGAAAGGTAGTCCTGCCCGTGCATCTCGTCGCCCGTGGTTCCGGTGAGGTCGCCCCGTGACCCTCGAACCGATCCGGCTCCCCGCCAACCAGCCGCCGCAGTTCTACCGCGGCGGCGACGCCATCGCGGCGCTGCGCGGCGCGTCGTCGGACAAGAAGTTCGGCCCGGAGGACTGGGTCGCCTCGGTGAGCACCATGTTCGGCCAGGAGACCAACGGCCTCACCCGCCTCCCGGACGGCGCCTGGCTGCGCGACGCCGTCGAGGCGAACGCGAACGGCTGGCTCGGCGCGAAGCACGTCGAGGCGCTCGGGACGTCGACCGGGCTGCTGGTGAAGCTCCTCGACGCGGGCCAGCGGCTCCCGGTGCACTTCCACCCCGACGACACGTTCGCCAAGCGGCACTTCGACTCGCACTTCGGCAAGACCGAGGCGTGGATCGTCGTCGGCACCTACGGCGACGACCCGCGCGTCTACCCGGGCTTCAAGGAGACGCTGTCGAAGGCGACGGTGTCCGAGTGGACGCGCGAGCAGGACGTCCCTTCCATGCTGGGCGCGCTGAACAGCATCCCGGTGTCCGCCGGCGACACGGTCTACATCCCGGCCGGGCTGCCGCACGCGATCGGCGAAGGCGTCTTCGTCGTCGAACTGCAGCAGCCGACGGACTTCTCGCTCACCATCGAATGGCGCGACTTCCTCGCGTCGCCGGAAAAGGGCCACCTCGGCCTCGGCTTCGACACCGCCATCGAGGCGCTGGACACCTCGGGCTGGGACGCCGACCGGCTGGACACGATCATCAAGCGCACCGCGGGCGACAGCTCGTCCACCGTGGACCTCCTGGCCGGCGGCTCTGAACGGTTCTTCCGAGCCGAACAGCTGCGCACCGACGAGCTGACAACGTTGTCACTCGATCTGTCGTTCGCGGTCCTCGTCGTCCTCGACGGCGAAGGCACCCTGCGGACCGAGCACGGCGGCGAGCACGCGCTGGCGAAGGGCGACACCTACGTCGTCCCGTTCGACGCCGGCCAGACCGAGCTGTCCGGCACGGCGACGGTGATCCGCTGCCGGCCACCGGCGCCGGAAGAGAGGCACGGATGAGCGAAATCCTCCTGGACGCGGTCGACCTGACCAAGCACTACGGGTCGGTCGAAGCCCTGCGCGGCGCGTCGTTCCAGGCCCGCGCGGGCGAGGTGACGGCCCTGATCGGCGACAACGGCGCCGGCAAGTCCACGTTGGTCAAGTGCCTCTCGGGTGCCGAGCAGCCGACGTCGGGGAAGATCCTCCTCGACGGCGCCGAGACGCACTTCGACTCGCCGACCACGGCGCGGCGGCTGGGCATCGAGACCGTCTACCAGGACCTCGCGGTCGCGCCCGAACTCGATCCGGCGGCCAACCTGTTCCTCGGCCGCGAGATCCACCGCAAGGGCATCCTCGGCAAGCTCGGGATGCTGGACAAGAACGAGATGCGGCGCCAGGCGATCGAGGAGTTCCAGCGCCTCGGCGTGACGCTGCAGAGCACCGACGTCCCGATCGGCTCGCTGTCCGGCGGGCAGCGGCAGAGCGTCGCCGTGGCGCGCTCGGTCGTGTGGGCGTCGAAGGTCGTGTTCATGGACGAGCCGACGGCCGCACTGGGCGTCGTGCAGCGCGAACGCGTCCTCGACGTCATCAAGAAGGTGCGTGACAAGGGCATCGCCGTGGTGCTGATCAGCCACAACATGCCCGAGGTGCTGTCGGTCGCCGACCGCGTCGAGGTGCTGCGGCTCGGCAAGCGCGTCGCCCGCTTCACCGGGCAGGACACGAAGCTCGAAGACCTCGTCGCCGCGATGACCGGCGCACTCGTGCAGGAGGAGGCGGCATGAGCGTGTCGACGCCCCCGAAGAAGGACATCCAGGAGTCCCCCGAAGCGGGCTTCGGCAAGCGGCCGCTGGGCAAGCGCCTGATCGAGGCCAACACGTTCTGGATCGGGCTGGTCCTGCTGGCGCTGGTCATCCTGTTCAGCGTGATCGCGCCGGACAGCTTCCCGACGCTGTTCACCTTCCAGACGCTGTTCATCGAGTCGTCGGTCCTGCTGATCCTGTCGGTCGGCATGACGTTCGTGATCATCACCTCGGGCATCGACCTCTCGGTCGGTTCGGTGCTGATCCTCGCGGGCATGGTCGCGGGCAAGGTGATGGAGGCGATGTCCGGCGGCGACGCGTCGAAAGCGGGCTGGGGCGTCATCCTCGTCGGGTTCGTCGTCGCCGTGGTCACCGGCACGATCTGGGGCGTGATCAACGGCGTCCTCGTGGCGAAGGCGAAGATCCCGGCGCTGATCGTCACGCTCGGCACGATGGGCGCCGCGCTGGCCACCGCGTACCTGCTGAACGGCGGCTCGGACCTGCGCACCGTGCCGGCGGAGCTCACCAAGACCCTGGGCTACGGCACGTCCTTCGGCATCGTGCCCAACCTGGTGATCGTGGCCATCGTGATCACCGTGATCGGCGCGTGGCTGCTGCGGACGACGAAGTTCGGTAGGTACACGTTCGCGGTCGGTTCCAACGCCGAGGGTGCGCGGCGCGCGGGCATCGGCGTCACCGCGCACCTGCTGAAGGTGTACACGCTGACCGGTTTCCTGGCCGGGATCGCCGGGTTCCTCTCGCTGGCCTACTACAACTCGACCACCATCTCCGGGCACACCACCGACAACCTCAACGCCATCGCCGCGGTCGTGATGGGCGGGACGAGCCTCTTCGGCGGCGTCGGCACGATCCTGGGCACGGTGATCGGGGTGTTCATCCCCGCGGTGCTGCGCAAGGGCTTCAACATCATCCACGTCCAGGACTTCTGGCAGATGTTCATCGTGAGCTGGGTCTTGGTCGCCGCGGTCTGGTTCGACCAGCGCCGCCGCCGTCGCCGCAACTCCCGCTGAGTTCCCCCCGAGTACAAAGAGGTGCTTATGAAACTGACCAAGACTCTCACCACCATGGGTGCCGTGGTCTCCGCCGCCGCCCTGCTCACCGCGTGCGGGTCCGGCACCGTCGGGCAGACCGGGTCCGGTGACTCCGCCCAGCCGACCGGCGGCAAGAAGCTGGCGCTGATCCCGGGCGTGCAGGCCGAGCCGTTCTACATCTCGCTGCAGTGCGGCGCGCAAGCCGCGGCGGAGAAGCTCGGCTACGAGCTGACCACCCAGGCGCCGCAGAAGTTCGACGCTCCCCTGCAGACCCAGCTGGTCAACGCGCTCGGCGCGAACCCGCCGGCGGCGCTGCTGATCGCCCCGACCGACGACACCGCGATGCTGGCCCCGATCCAGCAGGTGAAGGCGCGCGGCACGAAGATCGTCGAGGTCGACACCGCGCTGAAGGACACCGGCGTCGCCGTGTCGTCCGTTTCCTCGGACAACACCGCGGGCGGCAAGCTCGCCGCCCAGACGATGGCGAAGCTCGCGGCCGGCAAGAGCGGCTCGGTCCTGGTGCTCGACACGATCGCGGGCACGTCCACGACCGCCGCGCGCGCCAAGGGCTTCGAGGACGAGCTGAAGAACACGCCGAACCTGAAGTCGCTCGGCGTCCAGTTCACCCAGAACGAGCCGGAGCAGGCCGCGGCCAAGGTGACCGCGGCGCTCTCGTCGACCCCGGACCTCAT
This sequence comes from Amycolatopsis sp. NPDC058278, assembly GCF_042881395.1. Lineage (NCBI taxonomy): Bacteria > Bacillati > Actinomycetota > Actinomycetes > Pseudonocardiales > Pseudonocardiaceae > Amycolatopsis > Amycolatopsis sp. NPDC058278. The sequence continues at coordinate 107,701 of NZ_JBHVXZ010000003.1, forward strand.
CGGCGTCTTCGCGACCAACCTGAACACCGGGGAGGGCGCGGCGACCGGCCTGCGCAACGCGGGCAAGGTCGGCGCGGTCAACCTGATCGGCTTCGACGCGAGCCCGTCCGAGGTCGAAGGCCTCAAGAGCGGCCAGTACCAGGCCCTGATCGCCCAGGACCCGGCCTCGATCGGCACCCAGGGCGTCCAGCAGGCGGTCGCGGCCATCGAGGGCAAGACGGTGACGCGCAACCTCACCGCGCAGCTGCACTCGATCACCAAGGCCGACATGGACGCCAACTCGCAGTACTTCTACAAGCAGAGCTGCTGACCCGTCCGTCAGGGTCCTGTGGGTGGTGCGCGCACCGCTCGCAGGACCCTGACCAGTGTTTTCACCAGCGGCGAACGCCCCTGCCGGTTACCGCGGTGGGGGAACCGCTCACCGCACCGCCCGTTTCCCCGAAGGGGTGTTCCGCGTCACACTCACCTGCACATGCATTTGCACTCCCGGATGCATGATCGCAGGGAGGGTGCGATGAAGTACGAGCGGCCGGCTTTGCACCGGACGATCTTCGCCGTGGACGTCGAGGGCTACGGCGACCAGCGCCGGACCACGCCACACCGGCTGGCGTTGCGCGAAGGGCTGTACCGCGCGCTCTGCCGGGCGTTCGACGACGCCGGTGTCCCGTGGGCGGCCTGCCGGCGGGAGGACTGCGGCGACGGCGTCTTCGTCCTCGTCCCGCCGGAGATCCCGAAGGGGCTCTTCGTCGAGTTCCTGCCCGCCGCGCTCGCCGTCGCGCTGCACCGGCACAACCGCACGCACCACCCCGGGGCCCGGATCCGGCTCCGGATGGCGCTGCACGCGGGCGAGATCGCCTACGACGACCACGGCGTCACCGCGCCCGCGATCAACCAGACGTTCCGGCTGCTGGAGGCCACGCCGCTGAAGGAGGCGCTCAAGGCCTCGCGCGGCGTGCTGGCGCTGATCACGTCGGCGTGGTTCTTCGACGAGGTCGTCCGGCACAGCGACGGTCTCGACCCGACGACGTTCCGGCCGGTGCCGGTGGCGATCAAGGAAACCCGCACGACCGGGTGGATCTCGCTGCCGGACCGGCCGTACCCGGCGAACTCGAGCCTGCTGGGCAACGTGACGGCGATCGACCACTACCGGACCTGGCGCCGCTTCCGCCGCCACGCCCAGGTGCTGGCCGACCGCGACGGGCCCGCGTAGCCGTAGGATCTACTGCCCTGGACACCGCCGCCGAGGGGAGGCCCGATCGTGCACCTGCGCCCGGCGTCCCGCGCCGACCCGCTGCCGGTGCTCGCCGCCGCCCGCCGCATCACCGACGACCTGCGCGACGGCCTGACCGGGATGCCCGCCCGCCGCGCCGCGCACCGCCTGCGCCGGCTCTTCGGCTTCCCGGGGCTCGGTCTCGCCGACCTGTCCGGTTCCCTGATGTGGTCGGGACGGCCCGGGCCGGACGCGGTCGTCGCGCGCGTGCTCGACGGTGTGCTCCACAGCGAAGAACCCGGCTCGGCACCGGACGTCCTGGTGCTGCCGCTGCACGTCCGCGACGAGCTGGCCGGGGCACTGCTGGTCGTCGGGGAGGTCCGGGACGCGGTCGCGGCCCAGGCCGCCGACCTCGTCGTGCAGGCCATGGAACGCGGGCGGCTCGAGGCTTCGGCGGAACAGGCGGCGCAGGCCGAACTGCGGGCGCTGCGGGCGGAGATGTCGCCGCACTTCGTCTACAACGCCCTGACCGTGATCGCGTCGCTGGTGCGTTCGGATCCCGACCGCGCCCGCGACCTCATGCTCGACTTCGCCGACTACACGCGCTACAGCCTGGCTCGCCACGGCGAGTACACCGTCGTCGCCGAGGAGTTCCGCGCGATCGAGACGTACCTGGCGCTGCAGAAGGCGGTGCTCGGCGAGCGGTTGCGCGTCCAGGTGCGGGTCGCGCCGGAGATCCTCGCCGTCGCCGTGCCGTACCTCGTGCTGGAGCCGCTGGTGGAGAACGCGATCCGGCACGGCATCGAGCCGCGGTCGGGCACCGGGCAGGTCCACGTGCACGGCCAGGCGGAAGGGAACGACTGCGTGATCTTCGTCGAGGACGACGGGGTCGGCATGGACCCGAAACGGGCCGCGGACCTCCTGGCCGGGCGCACCGGCGAGGACGACCCGGCGGGCCTCGGGCTGGCCAATGTGGACAGACGGCTGCGGGACGTCTACGGCCCCTGGTACGGCCTCACCGTCGAAACCGAGGTCGGCGCGGGCACGAGGGTGATCGTGCGGGTGCCGCGGTTCCAGCCGGGGGTGCTGCCGTGAGCGGGCTCCGGGTGCTGGCCGTCGACGACCTGCCGCCCGCGCTGGACGAGTTGTGCCGCATGCTGCGCGAAGCGCCCGAAGTCGGCGAAGTCGTCGGCGCGGCTGACGCGCTGAAGGCGTTGAGGCTGCTTCAGGCCGACCGCTTCGACGCGGTGTTCCTCGACATCTCGATGCCGGGCCTCGACGGCTTGGAGCTGGCGTCGCTGCTGGCGAAGCTGAGCGAGCCACCGGTGATCGTGTTCGTCACCGCGCACGACGGGCACGCGGTCACGGCGTACGGCATCGGCGCGGTCGACTACCTGCTCAAGCCGGTCCGCACCGAACGGCTGTCCGCGGCGCTGGCGAAGGTGCTGCGGATGGCGACTCCGGGGTCCCGGCCGACCCCGGACGCGATGGCGGCGCTCCCGGTCGAGTCGGGCGGGCGGACCCGCTACGTCCGCCGTGACGACGTCCTGTTCGTCGAGGCCCACGGCGACTACGTCCGCCTGCACACGCGCGGCGGGGTCCACCTGGTGCGGATGCCGATCTCGCGGCTGGAGGAGTACTGGGAGGGCACGGGGTTCAGCCGCGTCCACCGGGGTTTCCTGCTGGCGGTGGGGGCGGTCCTGGAGCTGCGCAGCGACACGGCGGGCGGGTTGCTGGCCCACACGGAGGCGGGGGACGTCCCGGTCAGCCGGCGCCACGCGCGAGACCTGCGCGACCGGCTGCTGGAAGCGGCGCAGCGCGGCCAGCTCGGATCGGACTCGCGATGAGAGACCGCCTCCGGCCGGGCCCGCGATGAGCAAGATCCGCCGGGTCGCCGTCACCAGCCCGCAGACCCGCCTCGCCCACGCGCGCCGCCGGTCGCGCGGCCGCTGGCGCCAGCCCCGGCTCCCCGCGGGCGACACCCAGCGCGCCACCGCCCTCTACACCGCCCAGCGCCGCCGCGGCATCCCCGCGCTGGTCCTCATGTTCGCGCTGCTGCTCGGCCTCCCCGGCGTCTTCGCGATCTTCCCGGCCCTGGACACCGTGCGGCTGCTGGGAATTCCGCTGTCCTGGCTGCTGCTCGCGGTCTTCCCCTACCCGGCGATGGCGCTGCTGGCCCGCTGGCAGCTGCGGCGCGCCGAGCGTCTCGAGGACGAGTAGTGGGCGTCGCGCTCGCCGTCGCGCCGGTCGTGCTCGTGACGCTGCTGATCGGCGTCCGCGGGGTCGCCGCCATGCGCACGACGTCGGACTTCCTCGTCGCGTCCCGCCGCATCTCGCCTTTGGTGAACTCGGCCGCCGTTTCGGGCGAGTACCTGAGCGCTGCCTCCTTCCTCGGCATCGCCGGGCTCGTCGTCAAGGACGGCATCGGCGCACTCTGGTACCCGGTCGGCTTCACCGCCGGCTACATCGCGATGCTCGTGCTCGTCGCCGCCCCGATGCGGCGGTCGGGCGCGCTGACCGTCCCCGACTTCGCCGAAGCCCGGCTCAACTCCCCCGCGCTGCGCCGCCTGGCCGCCGTGGTCGTCCTGGTGATCGGCACGATCTACGTCGTCCCGCAGTTCCGCACCGCCGGCCTGGTGCTCGCCGCGGTCGGCGGCACCCCGTACTGGGTCGGCGTGGTGCTGGCCGGCGCCGCGGTCAGCGTCACCCTGGCGCTGGGCGGCATGCGCGCGGCGACGTACGTGCAGGCGTTCCAGTTCGTCCTGAAGCTGCTGCTGTTCCTCATCCCGGCGATCTGGCTGGTGCTGCAGGCCGGCGCGGTCAACCGGACCGACGCGCTCAACCCCGTCGAGTTCACCCACTTCGCCCGCGAGACGCCGGTGCGGTTCGAAGTCGACGTCACCATGGAGATCCGCGAACCGACCCCGGTCCGCCGCAACGGCGTCGTCGAAATCCTGCCACCGGGCGAATTCACCGCGCACAGCCAGGACGAGGTCGTGTTCGGCACGGGCGCGGCCGTCCCGGCGGTCCGCGGCGGCGCCGCACTGGGCGGCCCCGACTGGCGGCGCCCGCTGCTCGACCTCGGCGACCAGGGCTACCCGCTGCTCGGCACCTGGGCCGTGCTCATCGCCACCATGCTGGGCACGATGGGTCTCCCCCACGTCCTGATGCGCTTCCACACCAGCCCGGACGGCCGCGCCGCACGGCGCACCGCCGCGATCACCGTCGCGCTGCTCGGCGTCTTCTACCTCTTCCCCGGCGTCTACGGCGTGCTGGGCCGGGTGCTCGTCCCGGGGCTGTACCTCTCGGGCGCGACCGACACCGTGGTCGTCGCCCTGCCGTACCAAGTGGACAGTGGCTGGGCGGGCGGGCTGTTCACGGCGCTGCTGACCGCGGGCGCCTTCGCCGCGTTCCTGGCGACGTCACTCGGCCTGCTGCTGGTGATGTCCGGCGCGCTCGCGCACGACCTCGTCCCCGGCGGGCTGCGGCGGCTGCGGATCGCCGTGTTCGGCGTCGCCGGGGTGATGGTGCTGCTGGCGCTGCGCTCGGCCGAGCTCGACGCCGGTGTCCTGGTCACCTGGGGCTTCACGGTGGCCGCGTCGACGTTCTGCCCGCTGCTGGTGCTCGGCATCTGGTGGCCGCGGCTGACCGCGACCGGCGGGATCGCCGGCGTGCTGACCGGGCTGGTGGCGTCGTCCGGCTCGATCCTGTTCGCCCTCGCCGGGCCGCCGCTGCACGGCTGGGTGGCGATCCTGGTCCAGCAACCGGCACCCTGGTCGGTACCGTTGGCGTTCGGCGCAATGGCGCTGGTCTCCCTGCGGGGCAGACCCCCCGGCTGGTCGACGGCAGCCATGCTGCGCCTCCACCTGGACGAACCCCGTTCGACCGGCCCCCGCGACCGTTCGTCAACCGTTCGTCGTCTGGCCCGGCTGTTGAACCGGTGAATCTTCACACGAGACTCACACGTCCCTACGGTGTCGCTCGTCACTTTCCGCAGCGTCGCAGGGAGCAGCAGCGATGAGCACGACGAACACCGGCGGGCCCCCGGACACATCCGAAACCATCTGGGAACGAGCGCACGAGAGCACCGAGTTCCGCGAACTGCGCAGCCGCCTGCGCCGGTTCGTCTTCCCGATGACGGCGGTGTTCCTCCTCTGGTACCTGCTCTACGTGCTCCTCGCGGACTACGCGCACGGCTTCATGAGCACGAAGGTGTTCGGCAACATCAACGTCGGCCTGATCTTCGGCCTGCTGCAGTTCGTCTCGACGTTCGTGATCACCGGCCTGTACGTCCGGTACGCGAACCGGAAGCTGGACCCGGTCGCCGAGAAGATCCGTGAGGACATCGAAGGCGAATCCGCGAAGGAGCAGGCATGACGAACATCGCCGCGGGCGTGGAAGGCAGCAACCCGCTCCTCAACATCCTCATCTTCGCCGCCTTCGTGGTCATCACGCTGGTGATCGTGTTCCGCGCGAGCCGCAACACGAAGACGGCGTCGGACTACTACGCCGCCGGCCGCGCGTTCACCGGCCCGCAGAACGGCATCGCCATTTCAGGTGACTACCTGTCGGCGGCGTCGTTCCTCGGCATCGCCGGGGCGATCGCGATCAACGGCTACGACGGCTTCCTCTACTCCATCGGCTTCCTGGTGGCGTGGCTCGTCGCGCTGCTCCTGGTCGCGGAACTGCTGCGCAACACCGGCAAGTTCACGATGGGCGACGTCCTGGCCTTCCGGATGAAGCAGCGCCCGGTGCGGGCCGCGGCCGCGACGTCGACGCTGATCGTGTCGTTCTTCTACCTGCTCGCGCAGATGGCGGGCGCCGGCGGTCTCGTCGCGCTGCTGCTCGGCGTCGAAGGCAAGGGCGCGCAGGCACTGGTGATCGCCGTGGTCGGCGTGATCATGATCGCCTACGTGCTGATCGGCGGCATGAAGGGCACCACGTGGGTGCAGATCATCAAGGCCGCGCTGCTGATCATCGGTGCGCTCGTGATCACCCTGTGGGTGCTCGGCAAGTACGGCTTCAACTTCTCCCAGCTGCTGCAGGCCGCCGTCGACAAGGCCGGCAAGGCCGGGCAGACGCTGCTCGGCCCGGGCAAGCAGTACGGCGCCACCGGAACGTCGAAGCTGGACTTCCTCTCCCTCGGCATCGCGCTGGTGCTGGGTACCGCGGGCCTGCCGCACGTCCTGATGCGGTTCTACACGGTGCCGACCGCGCGCGACGCCCGTCGCTCGGTGGTCTGGGCGATCGTCCTGATCGGCGTGTTCTACCTGTTCACGCTGGTCCTGGGCTACGGCGCCGGTGCGCTGGTCGGGCCGGACACGATCAAGAAGGCACCGGGCGGGGTCAACTCCGCAGCCCCGCTGCTCGCGCTCGAACTGGGCGGGCCGGTGCTGCTGGGCCTGATCTCCGCGGTCGCCTTCGCGACGATCCTCGCGGTGGTCGCGGGCCTGACGATCACGGCGTCGGCGTCCTTCGCCCACGACGTCTACGCGAACGTCGTCAAGCGCGGCAAGACGTCGCCGGACTCCGAGGTCAAGGTCGCCCGGCTCACCGCGGTGGTGATCGGCGCGCTCGCCATCGGCGGCGGCATCCTGGCCAACGGGCAGAACGTGGCGTTCCTGGTCGCGCTGGCCTTCGCGGTCGCGGCGTCGGCGAACCTGCCGACGATCCTCTACTCGCTGTTCTGGAAGCGGTTCAACACCCAGGGCGCGCTGTGGTCGATCTACGGCGGCCTGGCCATCACGATCGTCCTGATCGTCTTCTCGCCGGCCGTGTCCGGCAAGAGCACGTCGATGATCAAGAGCGTCGACTTCGCCTGGTTCCCGCTGAGCAACCCCGGCATCGTCTCGATCCCGGCCGCGTTCATCCTGGGCTGGCTGGGCACGGTCCTGTCCAAGGAGCACGACGAGAAGAAGTACGCCGAGATGGAGGTCCGCTCCCTGACCGGCGCGGGCGCCGAGAAGGCCGTGTCCCACTGATTCCGCCGACCCCGAAGGCCGTCGCGAGGGTGTTCCCGATCCCCTCGCGGCGGCCTTCGGCCATTTCAGTACGGCAGCTTGCCCTGCGCGACGCCCGCGAGTGTGGTTTCCAGCTGCTTCCGGATGTACTGCCAGAGCCCACCGCCCAGCGAAATCCTCGCCACCCCCAGATCGGCGAGGTCTTCGAGACCGGGGCTGCCCGGCCACGCGGCCGTGTTGACCGCACCCCCGGTCTCCCGCACGAACTCCGCGATCAGCTCCGGCGTCCGGAGGTGGATCGGGTAGACGCAGTCGGCGCCGGCTTCGAGGTAGGCCTTCGCCCGGGCTACGCCTGCTTCGAGCGCTTCTTCCGGGTCCACTCCGCGGAAGGAGTCGACCCGGGCGTTGATCACCAGGCCGTCGCCCGCCGCCGCGCGGAGGGCGGCGATCCGGGCCGCCTGCTCGTCGACCGGCCGGACGTCGCCGGTCGCGTGGTCGGTGTCCTCGAAGTTGCAGCCGACGGCGCCGGCATCGAGCAGCCGGCCCGCCAGTTCGGCGCCGGACAGGCCGTAGCCCGACTCGGCGTCGACGGTGACCGGGACGCCGACCGCCTTCGCGATCCGCGCGGCGGCGGCGAACATCTCGGCCGCGGGCGCCTGCTCGCCGTCGGGGAAGCCGAGCGCGGCCGCCACGGCGACCGAGCTGGTCGCGATGGCGGGGAACCCGGCGGCCTCGACGAGCTTCGCGGTGTCGGCGTCCCAGGCGTTCGGCAGGACCAGCGGCTTGCCGGGGACGTGCAGCGCCCTGAGCGCGGCGGCGGTCACGCGTCCCGCTTCGGCAACGGCGTGTGGCTGGTGATGGTCATCCGGTTCCAGCTGTTGATGGCGATGATCTCCCACGCGACCGCTTTGTACTGGTCCTCGGTGAACACCTTCGCGGCCTGCTCGTAGACGTCGTCGGGCACGGTCTGCGTCGCAGACAGCTTGGTCATCGCCTCGGTGAGCGCGAGGGCGGCCTGCTCCTGCTCGGTGAACAGGTCGGTCTCGCGCCAGCCGTCGAGCACGAACAGCCGCCGCGGCGACTCGCCCAGCTCGAGCGCGTCGCGGGAGTGCATGTCGAGGCAGTACGCGCAGCCGTTGATCTGCGACGCGCGGGTCTTCACCAGTTCCAGCAGCTTGGGGTCGAGCCCCGCGTTGGCGCCGGCCTTGTTCACTTCGGCCTGCAGGTTCGCCATCGCCTGGTACAGCTCGGGAGCACCCCCGAGCCCGATTCGCTTGGTCATGCCGTCCACGCTAGTGCGAACTGGTCCACGGGTATGGTCCAGTCACATGACGGAATCGTGGTCCAGTTCCGGGCTCGACGTCCACCTCGGCTGGCAGCCTTCGACGGGCCGGAGCGGGCTCGCGGCGGCGATCCGCGCGGCCATCCGGGACGGCCGGTGGCAGGCGGGCGCGGCGGTGCCCTCGACCCGGTCGCTGGCCCACGACCTCGGGGTCGCCCGCGGGACGGTCACGCGCGTGTACGCCGATCTCGCCGCCGAGGGGTACCTGCGCACGGCCCAAGGCGCGCCGACCCGGGTGGCGACGGCGGGTTCGCTGCCCCAGTCCGCGCCGCGGCAGGTCCCGCGCGACCCGGCACCGCGCTGGGACCTGCGGCCGGGCCGGCCGGACCTGACGGCGTTCCCGCGGCAGGCGTGGCTCACCGCCACCCGCCGGGCCCTGCTGCGGACGCCGGCGTCGGCGTTCGGCTACGAGTCGGAGCTGGGCGCGCCGGAGCTGCGCGACACCCTCGCCGGTTACCTGGCCCGGGCCCGCGGGGTGGTCGCCGACCCGGCGCGGATCGTGGTGTGCCACGGGTATTCGCACGCCATCGCGGTGGTGTCCCGGGCGCTTTCCGGCCTGGGCGTCGGCGAGATGGCGTTCGAGAACCCTTCGCTGGGCATGTACCGGTCGATCGCGGCGGCGCAGGGCCCGCGGATCGTGGGCGTGGACGTCGACGGGCACGGCCTCGACGTGTCCGCTTTGGACAGTCCGGCGGTGGTCGTGACCCCGGCGCACCAGTACCCCACCGGCGTCACGCTGGCCCCGCCGCGCCGGGCGGCGCTGGCCCGCTGGGCGAGCGAATCGGGGGCGTTCGTGCTCGAGGACGACTACGACGGCGAGTTCCGCTTCGACCGCCAGCAGGTCGGGGCGTTGCAGGCGCTCGCGCCGGAGCGGGTGGTGTACGCGGGCACGGCCAGCAAGACGCTCGCCCCGGCTCTCCGGCTCGCGTGGCTGGTCCTGCCGCGTTCGCTGGTGGAGCCGGTCCGCGCGGCGATCGCCGACAGCGGCTCGCGTCCGGCGGTGCTGAACCAGCTGGCGCTGGCCGAGCTGATCGACTCGGGCGCCTACGACCGGCACGTCCGCCGCAGCCGCGCGGAGTACCGCTCGCGCCGCACCCGGCTGTTGGCGGCGCTGCCGGATTCCGTGCGCCCGCACGGCATCGCGGCGGGCCTGCACCTGCTGCTGATGCTCCCCCCGGACGGCCCATCGGAGGCCACGGCGCTGGCGGCCTGCCACCGCCGCGCGATCGGCATCGAGGGCCTGGCCGGCCACTGGATGACCCCCGACGGCCCCGGCGGCCTGATCGTCGGCTACGCGGCCACCCCGAAGCACGCCTTCGCCGGCGCAACCCGAAACCTGGTGGAGGCCCTAGCCGAAATCACCCCCTGACCAACCCCGCCACCACAAGTCCCGCCCCAACAACACGAGCCCCGCCCCCAATCACGCGAGATCCGCCCCCAATCACGCCAATCCCGTCCCCAAACACGCGAGTTCCGCCCCCAATCACGCCAGTCCCGCGCCCAAGCACGCGAACTGACCGCCCGCCTACGCGAGTCGACCCTCCAATCACGCGAGTCGACCTCCCAATCACGTGTGATGCGCCTCCAATCACACGCGCTGCCCCCTCAACCACGCATGAGGGCCGCCCCATCACGAGCGATACCCCGCCAAGCACGTGATGTCCGCGGGCCGCCCCACCGGAGCGGCCCGCGAGCACCGTCAGAACCAGCAGTCCGGCCGGACCCGCAGCAGTTCCGTGCGCAGCACCGGCGTGCCGTCGACCGGCGCCGGGTCCTCCGCGGTCGGCTGGATCCCGCCGGCCGCGACCTTGTCCAGGGTCTTCAACCCTTCCGCACCGACCGTGCCGAACACCGTGTAGTTCGGCCGCAGCGCGGAATCGCCGTACACGACGAAGAACTGCGAACCGTTCGTGTCCGGCCCCGCGTTGGCCATGGCGAGCAGGCCACGCGCGTAGACGCGACGGGCCCCGCTCGGGTCGGTCGGCGCCGGCGGCAGGTCCACCGGCAGCTCGTCCTTGTACTTGTAGCCCGGCCCGCCCTCGCCGGTCGCGGTCGGGTCGCCGCACTGCAGCACCTTCAACGTCGGGTACGCGGTCAGCCGGTGGCACACCGTGTGGTCGTAGAACCGGTGCCGGGCCAGGTGCAGGAAGCTCTGCACGGTGCACGGCGCCTTCGCGCGGTCCAGCCGCAGCGGCAGCGCACCCTGGCTGGTCGGAATGGCGACGTCGACCTTGCCGTGGCTCGGCGTGTGCCGCGGGTCGGGCGGCAGCGGCACCGGCCGCGCGGGCGGTTCGTCCGGGGTTTCGGTGTACTGGCAGGGCCCGTGGGTCGTCTTCGGCGGTGGCGCGTCGGCCGCCGTGGCGACGCCGTTCCCGGCCACGAACAACGCGCCCGCCGCCAGCGCGGTGAGAAGTGTCCTCTTCATTCTGCACGCCCTCCCAGTGATCGCCCGGTTCCGGAGCGCCCCGCAGTCTAGGGCCCGCCACCGACAGCCAGAACCCGCGAAAGTCGCCCCTGTCAGTCCATCGGGTGAACCTCGGCGCCCGCACCCCGGAAATTGTCGGACCCCCGGCGCACGATGGTCAGCACGCGGCAAAGCGCCGCCCGGCGAAAGGAGCACGAAGTGACGAGAACCGTTGGCACAGCAGGAATCCGGCAGCTTCTGCAGGCGGTCCTGCGGTTCCTGCGCGCCGTACCGGGGGCCGGCCGGAGGACACCGGACGCCGCGGTCGTCGCGCCGCGGCAACGGAAAGCGGTGAGCGAACGCCCCGGCCACGACCGGTCAAGAGCCGCGCCGGAAAGACGCCAGCGCGATCAGGAAGGTCAGCACGATTCCCGCGGCGATGGCGAACACCGCCGCCCGGATCCCGCTGGCGGTCGCGATCCGCAGCACCTCGTCGTCCAGCCCGCGAGCGCCGGCCGTGGTGTTGGCGATGAGGACGAGCACCGCGAGCCCGGCCGCCGCGCCCACACCGGAACCGGTGGTGACGATCCCCGAGGCGACACCCTGCCGGTGGGCGGGCACCCCCGTCGCCGCGGCGATGTACATGGCCGTGAAGACCATCCCGTCGCCGATGCTGACCGCGATCAGACCGGGCACCAGCCCGGCGTACGAGCCGTCCGGCGTGAGCGCGAACCCGAGCAAGCACGTGCCGACGGCGCCAGTGGCGAGCGCGCCGAGCAGGGTGCGCCGCATCCCGATCCGGGTCACGACGGAGCCGGCCAGCACCGAGCCGGTGACCACGACCGCGGTCGGCAGCAGGAACCCGAGCCCGGTGGCCAGGGCGTGGTAGCCCCACACGTCCTGGAAGTAGATGGACACGAAGTACAGCAGCGATCCGAAGGTGGCCGTGAACATGAACGCGACCACCAAGGCCAGAACGAGGCCCGGGGTGCGCAGCAGGCCGCGGGGCAGCAGCGGGTCCGCGCTGTGCCGCTCGATCACCGCGAAGGCCCCGAGCAGCAAGGCTCCCACGGCCAGGGCGGCCACGATTCCGGGCGAACCCCACCCCGCATCGGGCCCACGGACCAGCGCGAACGCCAGCGAGGTCACCGCGCCGGTGACGCTGAGCGTGCCGGCCAGGTCGAATCGCCGTCGCACCTCGGGCCGCCGGTCGGCGGCGATGAGCGCGAACGCCGGTACGATCGCGAAACCGGCCAGCGGAACGTTGACGAAGAACACCGCCCGCCACCCGAGACCCTGCGTGAGCACGCCTCCCAGCAGCACGCCGATGACCAAGCCGGCGGCCCCGGCTCCGCCCCACACGCTCAGCGCGCGGTTGCGGTCGCGTCCCTCGGCGAAGGTCGTGTTGATGATGGCCAGGGTGCTGGGAAAGACCAGCGCGCCGCCCAGGCCCTGAAGCGCGCGGCCGGCGAGCTGCCACAGCGGCACCGTGGCCAGTCCCCCGATCACCGAAGCGACCGCGTAAAGCGCCAGCCCGGCCACCAGCATCCGGCGCCGGCCGAGCAGGTCCGCGGCCCGCCCGCCGAACAGCAGGAACCCGCTGGAGGCGATCGCGTACGTGCTGATCACCGTCTGGAGGGTCTGGGCCGAGTACCCCAGGTCCCGGCCGATCTCGGGCAACGCGACCACGACGATGTACTGGTCGAGGGAAACGATCAGCATCGCGAACGCCAGCAACGCCAGCAGCGCGCCGCGGCGGCCGTGGCGCACCACCGCCGACTCCACGGAGGTCAGCCTCGGTTCGAACAGCATGAATGCCTCCCGATCGTCGCCACTGGACGACGCTGAACTGTACGCCTCAGTTCATATGAACTCAACAGTTCAGTTCAGGTGGCCGGTATGCTGCGTGCATGACGGACACGCGACGGCGCACGCCCACCGGCGAGCGCGCCGACCTCAAGCGCCGGGCGATCGTGGAGGCCGCGCGCGAGGTTTTCCTCGCTCGCGGTTTCGAAGCCGGGATCGACGTCATCGCGCATCGGGCCGACGTGTCGAAGGTGACGATCTACAACCACTTCGGCAGCAAGAACGAGTTGTTCCACGCCGTCATCCACGACGCCCTCAAGGAGGCACTCCAGCAGTCGACGTCGGCTCTCGAGCAGAGCCTGGCCGAATCCGAGGACATCCGGGAAATCCTCGTGCAGACAGCGCGGGGATGGGTGGCCGGGATGGCGCAGCCGCAGGTGCTCGCGCTGCGCGCGCTCGTCGCGAGCGAAGCACAGCGGTTCCCCGAGCTCGGCCAGGCGTGGAAAGCCCACGGCCCGGACCTGACGTCCGCCATCCTGACCCAGGAGTTCCGCAAGCGGATCGAGGCCGGCGAGCTCGACATCCCCGACATCGAGCTGGCACTGATCCAGCTCTACGCCCTCGTCCTCTACCCCCACTTCACCCACGCCGCGTACGGCGAGCAGATCGGAGAGAAGCGCACCGACGACCTCATCGGCCGTGGCGTGGACATGTTCCTCGCCTACTACTCGGCCAAAGGACGAAGCGCACCGCCGGACGCCGGCGCTAGCTCCGCAAGTCCGTGATCAGTTCGTCGGCCGCGGCGAACGGATCGAGCTCGCGCGCCACGACCCGCTCGGCGACCCCGGCGAGCCGTCCCCCGCCGCGCAGGTCGACGAGCTCGGCCCGCAACCGCCGGAGGGCGATGGCCTCGACCTCGTCGCGCGCCCTGGCGACCCGGCGCCGGGCCAGCTCGTCGTGCTCGACCAGCCAGGCGTGGTGCGCGGCCAGTGCTTGCACGACCTCGTCCACTCCCTCGCCCTTCGCCGCCACCGTCCGCACGATCGGCTGGCGCCAGCTCGGTCCGCGGATCTCCCGCCGGGCCAGCGAAATCATCTGCTTGAGGTCGTGCACCGTGGCGTCGGCGCCTTCGCGGTCTGCCTTGTTGACCACGAAGACGTCGGCGATCTCCAGCACGCCGGCCTTCGCGGCCTGGATGCCGTCGCCCATGCCCGGGGCGAGCAGCACCACCGTGGTGTCGGCCAGTTTCACGACGTCCACTTCGGACTGTCCGACGCCGACGGTCTCGATCAGCACGACGTCGAAGCCGGCCGCGTCCAGCACGCGCACCGCTTGGGGGGTCGCCCACGAGAGCCCGCCGAGGTGCCCGCGCGTGGCCATCGAGCGGATGAACACGCCGGGGTCGGTGGCGTGCTCGGTCATCCGGATCCGGTCGCCGAGCAGCGCCCCGCCCGAAAACGGCGATGACGGGTCGATGGCGAGGACCCCGACTCGCTTGCCTTCCGCGCGCAACGCGGTGAGCAGCGCCGACGTCGAAGTCGACTTGCCGACGCCGGGCGGTCCGGTGAGCCCGACGACCCGGGCCCGCCCGGTGTGCGGGGTCAGCGCCCGCGCGATCTCCGCGACGCGGGGGTGGGCGTCCTCGACGAGCGACAGCAGCCGCGCGACGGCGCGGGGTTGCCCGTCCCGCGCGCGGCCGACGAGGTCGTCGAGGTCGAGTGGGCCGGCCACTTACGCGGACGGCACCCGCAGCAGGAGGGCGTCGCCCTGGCCGCCGCCACCGCACAGCGCGGCCGCGCCCAGCCCGCCGCCGCGGCGGCGCAGTTCGTGGATCAGGTGCACGGCGAGCCGGGCGCCGGAGGCGCCGATCGGGTGGCCGAGGGCGATCGCGCCGCCGTTGACGTTGACCTTCTCCGGGTCGAGGCCGAGCTTCTCGGTCGAGACGAGCCCGACCGCGGCGAAGGCTTCGTTGATCTCGACGAGGTCGAGCGCGTCGGCGGTCAGGTTCGCCTTCGCCAGCGCGGCGCGGATGGCGTTCGACGGCTGCTCGTGCAGGCTCGCGTCGGGCCCGGCGACGACACCGTGCGCGCCGATTTCGGCGAGCGGCGTGATGCCGAGCTCCTCGGCCTTCGCCTTGCTGGCCACGATGACCGCGGCGGCGCCGTCGGAGATCTGCGAGGCCGAGCCCGCGGTGATGGTGCCGTCGGAGGCGAAGGCGGGGCGCAGCTTGGCGAGGCCTTCGGCGGTGGTGTCGGCGCGGACGCCCTCGTCGGTGTCGAAGACGACCGGGTCGCCCTTGCGCTGCGGGATGGAGACCGGCGCGATCTCGTCGGCGAAGTAGCCGTTCTTGATCGCCTCGGCGGCGCGCTGGTGGGAGCGGGCGGAGAACGCGTCCTGCTGCTCGCGGGTGACGCCGTAGCGGGAGTTGTACTTCTCCGTCGAGGAGCCCATGGCGACCTGGTCGAAGGCGCAGAAGAGACCGTCGTAGGCCATGTGGTCGACGAGGGTGGTGTCGCCGTACTTGAAGCCGGAGCGCGACTTGGGCAGCAGGTGCGGCGCCTGCGTCATCGACTCCTGGCCGCCGGCGACGACGAGGTCGAACTCGCCGGCGCGGATGAGCTGGTCGGCGAGCGCGATGGCGTCGAGGCCGGAGAGGCAGACCTTGTTGATCGTCAGCGCGGGCACGCTCATCGGGATGCCCGCGGCGACCGCGGCCTGGCGGGCCGGGATCTGGCCAGCGCCGGCGGTCAGCACCTGGCCCATGATCGTGTACTGGACCGCGTCCGGGGAAACCCCGGCGCGCTCGAGGGCCGCCTTGATCGCGACCCCGCCCAGCTGAGCGCCCGTGAAGTCCTTGAGGGAGCCCAGCAGGCGCCCGATCGGCGTACGGGCGGCACCCAGGATCACGGAACCGGACACGGCGTCCTCCAAGCATCGGCGCATGGGCAGTTTTCCCGACCATACCCGGGAGCAGGGCTTCTTGATGGAGCCAGTGTGAGGCGGGGCACGCGACGATTCCGCCTCGCCGCGGCGCGCGAGCCCCCTATCCTGCGTCCATGAATGACGCCCTGCGGCCGTTCGTGACGGCCATCGACCACGTCGGCATCGCGGTCCCGGACCTGGACGCGGCCATCGAGTTCCACCGCGCGCACTTCGGCCTGGAGGTCGCGCACGAAGAGGTGAACGAGGAGCAGGGGGTACGCGAGGCGATGCTGCGCGCCCCGGGCACGGCGGGCACGGAGACGCAGATCCAGCTGCTGGCCCCGCTGCGCGAAGACTCGGCGATCGGCAAGTTCCTGACGAAGAGCGGCCCGGGGCTGCAGCAGCTGGCCTACCGCGTGTCCGATGTGGACGCCGCGGCGGCGGCCCTGCGCGAAAAGGGCCTGCGCATGCTGTACGAGGCGGCGAAGAGGGGCACCTCCAACAGCCGGGTGAACTTCGTCCACCCGAAGGACGCGGGCGGAGTACTGGTGGAGCTGGTGGAGCCGGCAAAGGACGCACCGGCGCACTGAGCTCGACCGACCCGTTCGGCCGCAAGCATTCCGCCGGCCGTTCGGCGCCGAGCCGCGCGCCCACGCCAAGAATCGGGCGGGTGGGCGGCCGGTCCGAGCCGGGCGGACAGGCAGCGAATACACCGGCGAGCGCCGGCCGCTGGCGGGGCGGGGTAGGCGCGGGCACGCCTAAGCACCCACGTGCCCGACGGCCAAGAGTCCTCTGGCACAGGCACGCGCTTGGCGAGCCAGGCGCACCCCGGCCGGCCAAGGGGGCACGCCCCCAGCCAAGCCGACGCAACCCGGCCAAGCCCGCGCGCCCCAGCCCGAGCCCGGGCGCCCCACCCGAGCCCACGGCCCAACCCAGCTCTGCCCGCCACCCAGCCAAACCCGCGGCCCCAACCCAGCTCAGCCCGCAACCCAGCCAAACCCACGCGCCCAGCCCAAGCCCGGGCCCCAGCCCAGTTCAGCCCGCGCCCGGCCAAACCCGCTCGCCCCACCGAGCCCGAGCCCAGCCCGGCCCCGCGCCCCAGCCAAGCCCGCGCGCCCCGCGCCGAAGCGAGCCGGGCTAAGCGGGGGCGGCCTTGGACGCCAGGGCGTCGGCGATGAACGTCAACTCGCCGTCGAACTCCGCGGGGAGGTCGTCTTCCGAATGGCGGGCCGTTGCGTGGCGGTGGCTCACCGCGCGGGCCAGCAAGCCCGAGGCCCGGTCCACGTCGGCCGATGGCAACCCGCCGCCCGTTGCCGCCATGATCACCGCCCGGACCTGGCGGACCAAGACCTGGAAGCGGTCGTGGAGCGCGTCGCGGACCACGTGGTGGGTGTCGGCCTCGCGCCACAACAGGTGGGAGAGCCCCAGCGATCTGCTGAACCGGTGGTCCAGTTCGCGGACCAGGCGGCGCAGGCTGGCCGCCAGGTCGCCCGGGACCACCACCCCCGCCGGCTCGATGCGCTCGTCGGGCAACCTTGCGACGAGCGCCGTGAGCAAATCCGACTTGTGGCGGAAGTAGTAGTGCACCAGCCCCTTCGGCACGCCCGCCTGCTCCGCTATGCGCGAGGTCGGGGTGGCGTCGAAGCCGGACTCGGCGAAGAGCGCCTCGGCGGCGCGCAGGATGCGCTCCTTCGCCGAATCCTCGGTCATTCCCGTGCCTCCTCCGTCAGTGCTGCCCGGCCGTGCGGTGCGCGGCGTTCGCGACCGGCATCGCTGCCGCGCCGGCGATGACCGTCAGCACCCCGGCGATCCAGGACGTCCAGGATGCGCCGTTGAACTCCGTGTACCCCATCACCCACGGCGCGATGAAGAGCAGCACGCCGAGCGCGATCTGGATGCCTTCGCCGTAGACCATGCCCGGCATCGCCAGCGAAACCAGGCCGTCGAGTGCGATCAGCGCGCCCAGGACGACCATCGTCCACATCGCGGTCGTGTCCGTGCTCAGCCAAAGGGGTGAAAGAGCGGCGACCACCCCGATGACGACCTCGGCCCAGTCATGGGGCCGGGTCCACGCGCGCGTAGAGACTTCACTCATTCGTGCTCACCTCCGTCGGTGAAACTGCTGGTCGGGTGGGTGTACCCAGCACCCATGATCCGCTTGACTGGCCAACCGGTCAAGACCGACCCTGCACGGTTCGGCGTGTAATCGTGCTGTCCGTCTCGTACAGTTGTGGTCGCGTGTTACCGGCGAGTAATTTCTGCCGCCAACGCCCCCCATCTCCGCGGAGGAACCGATGACGCAGCTCGGCGAGATCCAACAGGCCATCCTGACCGGCGAGTTCGGCGCGGTCGGCTCGTTGCCCGTCCCCGAGAGCTACCGCGGGGTGACCGTGCACGCCGACGAGGTCGACATGTTCGAGGGCCTCGAGAGCCGGGACAAGGACCCCCGCAAATCACTGCACGTCGACGACGTCCCGGTGCCGGAGCTCGGGCCCGGTGAAGCGCTGGTCGCGGTGATGGCGAGCGCCATCAACTACAACACCGTGTGGACGTCGATCTTCGAACCGATCCCGACGTTCAAGTTCCTGAAGAAGTACGGGAAGCTCTCGCCGCTGGCCAAGCGGCACGACCTGCCGTACCACGTCGTCGGCTCGGACCTGTCCGGCGTCGTGCTGCGGACCGGCGTCGGCGTGCACAACTGGAAGCCGGGCGACGAGGTCGTCGCGCACTGCCTGAACGTCGAGCTCGAGAGCTCGGACGGGCACAACGACACGATGCTCGACACCGAGCAGCGGATCTGGGGCTTCGAGACCAACTTCGGCGGCCTCGCCGAGATCGCGCTGGTCAAGGCCAACCAGCTGATGCCGAAGCCGGACCACCTGACCTGGGAAGAGGCCGCCTCCCCCGGTCTGGTCAACTCGACCGCCTACCGCCAGCTCGTCTCGCGCAACGGCGCCGACATGAAGCAGGGCGACGTCGTCCTGATCTGGGGCGCATCGGGTGGCCTCGGCTCCTACGCGACGCAGTACGCCCTGAACGGCGGCGCCATCCCCGTGTGCGTCGTGTCCAGCCCCGAGAAGGCGGCGATCTGCCGGAAGCTCGGCGCCGAGCTGATCATCGACCGCAGCGCCGAGGGCTACAAGTTCTGGAAGAACGACGCCGAGCAGGACCCGAAGGAGTGGCAGCGCTTCGGGGCGAGGATCCGCGAGCTGACCGGCGGCGAGGACCCGGACATCGTCTTCGAGCACCCGGGCCGGGAGACGTTCGGCGCGTCCGTCTACGCCGCACGCAAGGGCGGCACGATCGTCACGTGCGCTTCGACGTCGGGGTACATGCACCAGTACGACAACCGCTACCTGTGGATGAACCTGAAGCGGATCATCGGCTCCCACTTCGCGAACTACCGCGAGTCGTGGGAGGCGAACCGGCTGATCGCGAAGGGTCTGATCCACCCGACGCTGTCGAAGACCTACTCGCTCGAGGAAACCGGGCAGGCCGCGCTGGACGTGCACCGCAACGCCCACCAGGGCAAGGTCGGCGTGCTCGCGCTCGCCCCGCAGGAAGGCCTCGGCGTCCGAAACGAAGAGAAGCGCGCGAAGCACCTCGACGGCATCAACGCGTTCCGCGGCGCCTGAACCACTTCCGCGCCGGGAGCGGCCCCGCTCCCGGCGTCGGGAACCCCCGGAAAACCACCCGATTCCGGCGGTTCCTTTCACCGCGGCAGACGACGCGTTCGGCGCACCGCCCGGGTGCTCACCCTTCCGTGACCCGGCTGCGGCTACGGTAGGCCCCATGAGCCTTGGCGATGAACGGGAGCTTGTGCCGCTGGGAGCCGGCTTCGACGTGGCGAAGCGCGGGTACAGCCGAGCGCAGGTCGACGAGCACCTCGAACGGCTGGACGCCGACCTGAAGATGCTCACCGCGGATCGGGACGCCGCCATCGCGCAGGCGGGCGACCTCGCCCGCCAGCTGGAGATCGCGCGCGGCGAGATCGCGGACCTGCGCGGGCAGGTCGACCGGCTCGCCCAGCCGCCGACGAGCGTCGAAGGCCTGTCCGAACGGCTGCAGCGCATGTTGCGCCTGGCGCAGGACGAATCCGCCGACACCCGCGCCCGCGCCGAAGCCGAGGCCGGGCACATCCGGGCCAAGGCCGAGACGGACGCCAGCGCCATGCGCGCCCGCTACGAGCAGCTGCTCACCGAGCTCGACCTGCGGCGCAAGGAGATGGAGGCGGAGCACCGCAAGGTGCTCGAGGACGCCCGCGCGGAGGCCAAGAAGATCACCGACGAGGCCGAGGCGGAGCGCAAGCGCCTCGACACCGAGTCCTCGGACCGCCGCACCAAGGTCGAAGAGGACTTCGAGATCGCGATGGCCTCGCGCCGCACCGAGGCGATGCGGGTGCTGGCCGAGCAGGAGGCGGCGAGCAAGGCCGAAGCCGCGCGGCGAGTCCAGGAAGCCACGCAGGACGCCGCCGACATCCGCGCGAAGGTCCTCGAAGAGGAGAAGGCCGCGAAGGCGGACATCGACCGCCGCCAGCGGGAGTCGGTCGCGGAGGCGAACAAGCGCCGCCAAGACTCGATCAACGAGGCCAACGCCCGGCTCGCGGAGGCCGCCGACGAGGCGCGGCGCCGCGTGACGTCGGCCACGGAGGAATCCAACCGGCGGATCACCCAGGCGAACGAGCGGGTCGACGCGCTGCGCAAGGTGCGCGGCGGGCTGGCCGAGCAGGTGCGCGCGGCGCGGGCGGTGCTGGCCGAGGCGCACACCGTCCTCGGCGACGACGTGAAGGTGCCCGCCGACGTCAAGACCGACCTGGTCACGGACGAGAAGCCGGACGCCGTGGACGACACCGAGAAGACGGTCCGGGCCTCCGACGTCGAGGAGACGATCCGGATCCGCGTCTCCGACGTGCCGAAGCCGAAGCCCGGGGCCAAGCCCGCGGCCAAACCGGCTCCGAAACCCGCCTCCAAACCGGCGGCGAAGCCGGCTCCCCGGGCAAGCGGAGCGCAGAAAGCGACTGGCGAGTAACCTTCCACCCGACACGGGCGCGGACGAGCCTGCACGGCCGGTACCGACCGGCTATCGTCCCTGCTCACGCGGGATCACCTGGAGGTTTTGCGCATGGGTGCGGCATATCGGACCGTGGTGGTGGGCACGGACGGCTCGGAGTCCTCGTTCGCGGCGGTGGACCGCGCGGCGGCGGTGGCCGGCGACGCGGGCGCCACGCTCGTCATCGCGTGTGCGTACTACCCGGCCAGCAAGTCCGACGTCGACAAGGCCCAGGACGTCCTCGGCGAGGAGGCGTACCAGGTCGTCGGCTCGGCACCGGCCGAGGACACGCTGCAGTCGGCACGGGACCGGGCGACGCGCGCGGGTGCGGAGAAGATCGACACGGTCGCGGTGAAGGGCGACCCGGTCGACTCGCTGCGCAAGGTCGTGCACGAGCGCGAGGCCGACCTGCTGGTGGTCGGCAACCGCGGGCTGAACACGATCGCCGGCCGGATCCTGGGCTCGGTGCCGTCCGAGGTGGCCCGCAAGTCCGGCGTGGACGTGCTCATCGTCCACACGACCTGACGTGACCGATCCGAGCGAGGAGCTTCAGCAGCGGCTCGAACGCGTCCTGCTCGGCGGCAGGCGGAAGTACACCCGGCTCGAAGTGGCGGAGAAGGCCGGCGTGCCCGACGAGCGGTCACGCCGGCTCTGGCGCGCGCTGGGGTTCGCGACCGTGCGCGACGACGAGGTCGTCTTCACCGACGCGGACGTCGAGGCGATGCGGACCGCCGATCAGCTGGTGCAGTCGGGGCTGATCGATCCGAGCATCGAGGTCTCGGTGACGCGCGCGCTCGGCCAGCACCTGTCGCGGCTGGCCGAGTGGCAGGTCGACATGCTCTGGGAGCTGATCAAGCAGCAGCCGGAGCTGGGCCGCAGCGAACGCCAGGTGACCCGCCTGGTCGATGGGCTGCTGCCGGAGCTGGAGCGGGTGCAGAACTTCGTCTGGCGCCGCCACCTGGCGGCGTACGCGGGGCGGGCGTTCGCGGCCTCGGACGAGCACCTGGAGACCCGCACCGAGGTGGTCGGGTTCGTCGACATGGTGGGCTACACGCGGCTGACGCGCCAGATCGGCGAGGACGAGCTGAGCCGGGTCCTCGACGCGTTCGAGACCGTGGCGACGGAGGTGATCGCCGAGCACCACGGCCGGGTGGTGAAGATGATCGGCGACGAGGTCCTGTTCGTGGCGGACGCCCCGGTCGACGCGGCGGAGATCGCCTTGACGCTGACCGAGCGCACCTCGGCGGACGAGACGTTGCCGGCGGTCCGCGCGGGCATGGCCTCGGGCCGGATCCTGTCGCGGTTCGGCGACGTGTACGGCTCGGTGGTCAACCTGGCGGCCCGCCTGACCTCGGTGGCCCGTCCGGGCACGATCCTGGTCGACCGCGAGCTGGCCGCGGAGCTGGCGGAGGAGAAGGCGTACGAGCTGCGTGCCCGCAGGCCGGTGACGGTCCGGGGCTACAACCGCCTCCGCCCGGCCGCGCTGCGCCGGGCGAGCGAAGCCCCGACGGGGATGTTCGCCAGTTCCCAGCAACTGGCGGCGGAGATGCTGGGCCTGGCGGGGCCGGAGGAGCGCGGCCCGCAGCCGGAGGACCAGGTGACGGAGATCCCGGAGCCGAGGCCCCGCCGCCGGCGGCGCCGCAAGCTCTGATCAGGCGTCGAAGTCCACCGTGAGCGTCTCCGAGACCGGGTACGACTGGCACGTCAGCACGAACCCCGCCGCGATCTCCGCCTCCTCCAGCGCGAAGTTGCGCCGCAGGTCCACCTTTCCCTCCGTCACGCGTGCGCGGCACGTCCCGCACACCCCGCCCTTGCAGGCGAACGGCAGGTCCGGGCGGAACTTCTGCGCCCCGTCGAGCACCGATGACGAGCGCGGCAACGTCATCGGGGTCGACCGGCCGTCCAGGATCACCGATACCTCGGACGACTCGCCCGCCACCGCCGGGTCGAGGTGTTCCACCGGGGCCGGCGGGGTGTCCACGTAGAACAGCTCCTGGTGGATGCGCTCCCGCGGCACGTCCAGCGACGCCAGCAGCTCCTGTGCTCCCGACACCATCTCGAACGGGCCGCACAGCCACCAGTGGTCCACGGACGACACCGGCACCAGCGAAGAGAACAGCGTGCGCAGCTTCGGGACGTCCAGGCGGCCCGTGAACAGCTCCGCCTCGCGGGGCTCGCGCGACAGCACGTGGATCAGCTCGAGCCGCGAAGGCGCGCTGTCCTTCAGGTCCGCCAGCTCGTCCGCGAACATCACCGTGTCCGTGCGGCGGTTTCCGTACAGCACCGTCACCGTTGCCGTCGACGAGCGCAGCAGCGAGGACACGATCGACAGCACCGGCGTGATGCCCGAGCCCGCCGCGATCAGGACGTGGTGGCCGCCCTCCGAGAGGTCCGGGGTGAACGAACCCGTCGGCGGGGCCACCTCGATCGTGTCGCCCGGGCGGACTTCGTTCACCAGCCACGACGAGAAAAAGCCGTCCGGGACCAGGCGGACGCCCACCCGCGGTAGCGCGCCCGCCGGGGCGCAGATCGAGTACGACCGGCGCTCGTCGCGCCCGTCGATCGAGCGCCGCAACGTCAAGGACTGGCCGGCCTTGAAGGCGTACTCGGACGCCAGCGACGAAGGCACGTCGAACGTCACCGCGACCGCGTCGTCGCACAGCCGCTCGACCCCGGCCACCGTCAACTCGTGGAACCGTGCCACCTCAGATCTCCTTGACGTGTTCGAACGGCTCGAGGCACGCGCGGCAGCGCCGCAGTGCCTTGCACGCCGTCGCGCCGAACCGGGACTGCTCTTCGGTGTCCGGGGAACCGCAGTGCGGGCAGCGGACTCGCGTCACCGGCGCCGACAGCGTCAGCGGGATCGGGCCCGATCGCCGCGGTGCCGCACCCGGCGGGGCGATCCCGGCCGCGGCCAGTTTCTCCCGCCCCGACGGCGAAATCCAATCCGACGTCCACGCCGGTGACAGCTGCGTCCGGATCTCGACGTCCTCGAAGCCCGCCGAAACCAGCGCGTGCTCCAGGTCGTCGCGCATGGTGTCCATCGCCGGGCAGCCCGTGTACGTCGGCGTGATCGCGACGACCACGCGCCCTTCGGACTCGGACACCGAGCGCAGGACGCCCAGGTCCGCCAGGGTCAGCATCGGCAGCTCGGGGTCGGTGACCGTGGCGGCCACGGCCTCGGCGGTCACCATCGAGCGTCCGGCATCGCCCGGGCCACGCTCTGCAGCTCCGCCAGCAGGAACCCCATCTGCTCGGTGTGGACGCCGTCGCGGCCCGTCCGGCCCGAGACACCGGCAAGCTCGCCGGCAGACGGCCGCACCAAAGTCGCCGCGGACAAAGCCTGGTCGACGACAAGATCGAACTCCGGCCGCAGGGAAGCCGCGTCCACGAACTCGGTGGGGTGCGCGCGGAACAGCTCCCCCACGTACGGCCAGACCTCGTCCAGGCCCTCCTGCATCCGCGAGTGCGACAACGGCGTCCCGTCGCCGAGGCGGACCAGCCACTGCGCCGCGTAGTCGCGGTGGTAGGTCAGTTCCTTGACGCCCTTGTCCGCGATCGCCGCCAGCACGGGGTCCGCCGACGACTCGAGCCGCTGGAACAGCGCCAGCCGCCACGTCGAGAACACGAACAGGCGTGCGATCAGGTGCCCGAAGTGGCCGCCGCCCAGCTCCGCGAGCCGGACGTTGCGGAACTCGTTCTCCGCACGGAGGAAGGCAAGCGAGTCCTCCGAACGGCCGGAGCCGTCGGCCTTCCCGGCCCGCGCCAGCAGCAACCGCGCCTGGCCCAGCAGGTCCAGGGCGATGTTGGCGATGGCGACCTCGTCCTCCAGCTCGGGCGCGTTGGTGCACCACTCCTGCAGCCGGTGGGAGAAGATCAGCGCGTCGTCACCCAGCATCAGGCAGTACGCGGCCAGCCGCCCGGCGTCCACCCCGGACGGCACCGAAGTGTCCACTCCGGACAGTGGGTCGTCGAAGCCGGTGCCGAACGCCCAGCGGGCGTCGTTCTCCTCGGTGATGGCCTCGTACACGTTGTCGAAACTCATATGTGCGGCACATCCTCGGGGATGTCGTAGAACGTCGGGTGCCGGTACACCTTGTCGCCGCTGGGCGCGAAGAACGGGTCCTTCTCGTCGGGCGACGACGCCGTGATGTCCGCCGCGCGCACGACCCAGATGGACACGCCTTCGTTGCGGCGCGTGTAGAGGTCGCGCGCGTGGTGCAGCGCCATCCGGTCGTCGGCCGCGTGCAGCGACCCGACGTGCACGTGGTTCAGGCCGCGCTTGCCGCGGACGAACACCTCGTACAACGGCCAGTCGTGCTTGATCGGGCCCGGAGCCGCGGGGACGCCTTCCAGGGGGACGGCGCCGTGGCCGCCTTCGGCCGTCAGGTCGGTCACTTGTGCTCCTTCTTCCCGGCGTGCGCGACGGCGGCTTCCCGCACCCAAGCACCGTCTTCGTGGGCGCGGCGCCGGTGCGCGATCCGCGAAGCGTTGCAGGGCCCGTTGCCCTTCAGCACGTTCTTGAACTCGTCCCAGTCCACCGCGCCGAAGTCGTAGTGCCCGCGCTCGGCATTCCACTTCAGAGCAGGGTCCGGGAACGTGACGCCGAGGGCTTCGGCCTGCGGCACCGACATGTCCACGAACCGCTGCCGCAGCTCGTCGTTCGTGTGGCGCTTGATCTTCCACGCCATCGACTGCGCGGTGTTCGGCGAATCGGCGTCCGGCGGGCCGAACATCATCAGCGACGGCCACCACCAGCGGTTGACGGCCTCCTGGACCATTTCCCGCTGCTGCTCGGTGCCCTTCATCATGGTCATCAGCAGCTCGTAGCCCTGCCGCTGGTGGAAGGACTCCTCCTTGCAGATCCGGATCATCGCCCGCGCGTACGGCCCGTACGACGACCGGCACAGCGGCACCTGGTTGCAGATCGCCGCGCCGTCGACCAGCCAGCCGATCACGCCGACGTCGGCGAAGGTCAGCGTCGGGTAGTTGAAGATCGACGAGTACTTCTGCCGTCCGGTGATCAGCTTGTCGGTCAGGTCCGCGCGGTCCGCGCCCAGCGTCGCCGCCGCCGAGTACAGGTAGAGGCCGTGGCCGGCCTCGTCCTGCACCTTGGCCAGCAGGATCGCCTTGCGCCGCAGCGACGGCGCCCGGGTGATCCAGTTGCCTTCGGGCTGCATGCCGATGATCTCCGAGTGCGCGTGCTGCGCGATCTGCCGGATCATCGTCTTGCGGTAGCCCTCGGGCACCCAGTCGCGCGGCTCGATGCGCTGATCGCGCTCGATCGTGTGCTCGAAGTGCGCTTCGAGAGCGGGTTCGGCTACGGCGGTCACGGCTGCTCCTTCGAAACCAGCGTCAGGACGTCGTACTTGGCCACGGACTCGCCGTCGGCGTTGGTGACGTCGGCGTCCCAGCGGACCTCGCCGTACTCCTGGTCGATCCGCGGGGTGATCTGCTTCGCGGTCAGCGTCACCGTCAGCGAGTCGCCGACCTTGACCGGGGTGAGGAAGCGGAGGTTCTCCAGGCCGTAGTTGGCCAGCACCGGGCCCGGCTCGGGCGAGACGAACAACCCTGCCGCAAACGAGACGACCAGGTACCCGTGCGCGACGATCCCGCCGAACAGCGGGTTCGCGGCCGCCGCTTCGGGGTCGGTGTGGGCGTAGAACGTGTCGCCGGTGAACTCGGCGAAGTGGTCGACGTCCTCCTGGGTGACCGTGCGCGGCCCGGCGACGACGGAGTCACCGATCTTCAGCTCGGCCAGGGACTTCCGGAACGGGTGGACGTCACCTTCGGTGCGCGGCGCGCCGGTGACCCAGCGGCCGGTGACGGCGCTGAGCACGGCGGGCGAACCCTGCACGGCGGTGCGCTGCATGTGGTGCAGGACCCCGCGGATGCCGCCCATTTCCTCGCCGCCGCCCGCGCGGCCCGGGCCGCCGTGGACCAGCTGCGGCATCGGCGAGCCGTGCCCGGTGGACTCCTTCGCGTCCTCGGCGTCGAGCACCAGCAGCCGGCCGTGGAACGGCGCCGCGCCCAGGACGACCTCGCGGACGAACTCCTTGTCCGCGCTGACGATCGACCCGGCGAGGCTGCCGCCGCCGCGCGCGGCGAAGTCGACGACCTGTTCGGTGGACGTGTACGGCATCAGCGTCGAGACCGGGCCGAACGCCTCGACCTCGTGCGGCTCGGTTCGTTCCGGGTCGGCCTTGAGCAGCACCGGCGAGATGAAGGCGCCGCGCTCGGCGTCGGCGTCCACGACCTCGACGCGCTCGGGGTCGCCGAACACGACGCTCCCGGCGTCCAGCAGCGCCTTCAGCGACCGCCGGACCTCCTCGCGCTGCTCCAGGCTGGCCAGCGCGCCCATCCGGACGCCTTCGGCCGTGGGGTTGCCGACGGTCACCTTCGCGAGCCGCGCGGAAGCGGCCTCGGCGACGTCGTCCAGCAAGGCGGCGGGGACGAACGCGCGGCGGATCGCGGTGCACTTCTGGCCGGCCTTGACCGTCATCTCCGTGGTCAGCTGCTTGACGAAGAGGTCGAACTCGGCCGTCCCGCGCACCGCGTCCGGGCCGAGGATCGAGCAGTTCAGCGAGTCGGCCTCGGCGTTGAACCGGACGGCGTTGCGGATGATCACCGGGTGCGCCCGCAGCTTCTGGGCGGTCGACGCCGAGCCGGTGAAGGACACCAGGTCCTGCGCGGTGACGTGGTCCAGGAGGTCGCCGACGCTGCCGGCGACGAACTGCAGCGACCCCTCGGGCAGGATCCCCGACTCGATGATCAGCTCGACCAGCCGCGCGGTCAGGTAGGCCGTCGAGCTGGCCGGCTTCACCAGGCTCGGGACCCCGGCCAGGAACGCGGGCGCGAACTTCTCCAGCGGACCCCACACCGGGAAGTTGAACGCGTTGATCTGGACGGCGACGCCGCGCAGCGGGGTCGCGATGTGCTGGGCGACGAACGTGCCCCCGCGCGAGAGCGGCTCGACGGCGCCCTCGACGTAGACGGTGTCGTTCGGCAGCTCGCGCTTGCCCTTCGAGCCGTAGCTGAACAGGACGCCGATGCCGCCGTCGATGTCGAACTTCGAGTCACCCAGGGTCGCGCCGGTGCGAGCGGAGAGTGCGTAGAGCTCTT
Source organism: Amycolatopsis sp. NPDC058278 (assembly GCF_042881395.1). Lineage (NCBI taxonomy): Bacteria > Bacillati > Actinomycetota > Actinomycetes > Pseudonocardiales > Pseudonocardiaceae > Amycolatopsis > Amycolatopsis sp. NPDC058278. Next base: position 135,516 of record NZ_JBHVXZ010000003.1, read on the forward strand.
CGCGGTGCTCGCGCAGGTGCGAGGCCAGGGCCTTGAGCAGGGCCGCACGCTGGTGGAACGTCAGCTCGCGCAGCGCCGGGCCACCGACCGTGCGGCCGTACGCCAGCGCGGCCGCGAAGTCGACACCCGCCGAGGAGATCCGGGCGACCTCCTCGCCCGTGGCCGCGTCGTGCAGCGGGACGCCTTCGTCCGCCGCCGTGTGCCAGCTCCCGGAGACGTAGCTGCGCAGCAGTGCCATCAGGTCCCTCTCGCCGAATTACCTACCGGACGTTCAGTTAATCGCATGGTAGCCGCCGCACTCGAAGATCGGAAGACCTCGACGCTTGACACGGCCCCGACCACTGCCTTTACTGAGCGACACCGCGAGGTGACCGTCCATTCGGTCGGTGGGGACGGAGAGCAGATGACCAACGCCGCGCACACCATGTTCGCCGCCGACGAGGCCTCACGCGCGTTGGGCATCGAACTCGTCGAAGCGGGCGAAGGCCGGGCCGTGGCGACCATGACGATCACGCGCGCGATGGTCAACGGCCACGACATCGCCCACGGCGGGTACGTCTTCCTCCTGGCCGACACGGCGTTCGCCTGCGCCTGCAACACCCACGGCCCGGTGACGGTCGCGGCGGGCGCGGAGATCTCCTTCGTCGCGGCCGGCCGGCTGGGTGACCACCTCGTCGCCACGGCCACCGAGCGCACCCGCTACGGCCGCAACGGCATCTACGACGTCACCGTGCACCGGGAGACCCCCGCCGGGCCCGAGGTCGTCGCCGAATTCCGCGGCCGCAGCCGCGTCCTCTCCGCGAAACGGGACCGACCATGATCGAGACGGACATCGGCGCCGACGAGCTGGCCGCCCTCCAGCTGGAACGTCTGCAGTGGACACTCCGGCACGCCTACGCGAACGTGCCCGCCTACACGCGGAAGTTCGACGAAGCCGGCGTCCACCCGGATGACTGCACGGAACTGGCCGATCTGGCGAAATTCCCGTTCACCACCAAGCAGGACCTGCGCGAGAACTACCCGTTCGGGATGTTCGCCGTGCCGCAGGACCAGGTGCGGCGCATCCACGCCTCCAGCGGCACCACCGGCAAGGCCACCGTCGTCGGGTACACCGAGCGGGACATCGACACCTGGGCGACGGTGATGGCCCGCTCGATCCACGCCGCCGGCGGGCGGCCGGGGCACAAGGTGCACGTCGCCTACGGCTACGGGCTGTTCACCGGCGGCCTCGGCGCGCACTACGGCGCCGAGAAGCTGGGCTGCACGGTGATCCCGGCCTCGGGCGGGATGACCGCGCGGCAGGTGCAGCTGATCACCGACTTCCGGCCCGAGGTCATCATGGTGACGCCGTCGTACATGCTGACGCTGCTCGACGAATTCGAGCGCCAGGGCGTCGACCCGCGGGCGAGCTCGCTGAAGGTCGGCATCTTCGGCGCCGAACCGTGGACCGAGCAGATGCGCACCGAGATCGAAGACCGGTTCGCGCTCGACGCCGTCGACATCTACGGGCTGTCGGAGGTGATGGGCCCGGGTGTCGCGCAGGAGTGCGTCGAGACGAAGGACGGCCTGCACATCTGGGAGGACCACTTCTACCCCGAGGTGATCGACCCGTACTCCGAGGAGGTCCTCGGCGGCGGCGAGACCGGCGAGCTGGTGTTCACGTCCCTGACCAAGCAGGCGCTGCCGATCATCCGCTACCGCACCCGCGACCTGACCGAGCTGAACCCGGGCACCGCACGGCCGGCCTTCCGGCGGATGGCCAAGGTGACCGGCCGGACCGACGACCTGATCATCCTGCGCGGGGTCAACGTCTTCCCCACCCAGATCGAGGAGATCGTGCTGCGGACGGCCGGGCTGAGCCCGCACTTCCAGCTCGTCCGGTCCACGCGCGGCCGGCTCGACCACCTGACCGTGCGGGTCGAGGCCCGCCACGACGCTTCCGGCGACGACCGGTCGCGCGCGGCTTCGGAGCTGGTCACCGGCGTGAAGGACGGTGTCGGCGTGACGGTGTCGGTGGACGTCGTCGACCCGGACACCCTGGAGCGGTCCATGGGCAAGATGCGGCGGATCGTGGACCAGCGGGACAAGCCGTGACGGCCCCGCGGCGCGGGCGGCCCGGCTACGACCTCGAATCGCTGCTGCAGGTGGCGGTGAAGCTGTTCAACGAGCGCGGCTACGACGGCACGAGCATGGAGGACCTCTCCCGCAAGCTCGGCATCACGAAGTCGGCGATCTACCACCACGTGCCCAGCAAGGAGGAGCTGCTGCGGCTGGCGGTGGACCGGGCCCTGGACGGGCTGTTCGAGGTGGCCTCGGCGACGGCTCAGCTCGACGGGCGGGCGATCGACCGGCTGGAACACCTGGTGCGCGGCAGCGTGCTGGTGCTGGCGGACCGGCTGCCGTTCGTGACGTTGCTGCTGCGCGTGCGCGGCAACACGAAGGTGGAGCGGGCGGCGCTGGCGCGGCGGCGCGAATTCGACCGGCTGGTGACGGACCTGGTGAAGCAGGCCGAAGCGGAAGGCGACGTCCGCCCGGACGTCGACCCGGCGGTGACCGCGCGGCTGGTGTTCGGCATGGTGAACTCGCTGATCGAGTGGTACAAGCCGCGGCGCGGGTCGGCGGCGGCCGAGGTCGCGGACGCGGTGTGCAAGGTGGCCTTCGAGGGCCTGCGCACCGGGTCGTGAGGGGTCAGTCCTCCGCGATCTGCGGTGGACGGCCCGCCTGCCACAGCAACGCCTCGCGCAGCTGGCCGATGAGCCGCTCGTCGTCCGCTTCGGACGGATCGATGCCCAGCGGGATCCAGCGCTCGGACACCTTCTCGCCCCGGTCGTAGCCGGAGATCACGATGCCCGAGTACGACAGGGACGCTTCGTCCGCGCAGTCGCCGTCCGGAAGCGGCTCGTCCGCTTCGAATTCCTCGTCGAAGCTGACGTGGCGATGCTGCAGGCGGACGCTCACCCAGCGCCCGGCCGGCCGGATCGGCGCGCCTTCGTCGTTCATCTGCTCCTACCCCCGGTCCGGGCCCCCCTGCCGTCTCGTCGCATCCGGGCGCCGCGGAGTTACCGGCGGGTTGTTCCGGTTGCGTAACGACAAAGGTTGGCGCGAAACACCCCGGGCCCGCCACCGGAGTCACTCTTTTGACAATGGGTCAACTACTTGTTGACAGCGTGCCGATCCCCCGCGAGGCTGAGCGGATGACCAGTGGGACCCGGCCCCGGCGCCGCCGGCTCGAACCGGCCGAACGGCGGGCGGAGATCCTCGCCGCCGCCCGGCACCTGTTCGGGGCGGGCAGCTACGCCTCGGTGTCCACTTCGGACATCGCCGAGGCCGCCGGGGTGGCGCGCCCGCTGATCAACCACTACTTCGGCGGGAAGCGCGAGCTGTACCTGGAAGTGGTGCGGCAGCTGATGATCGTGCCCGCGCCGGTCACCGAAGCGCTGCCGGACACCACGATGGAGCAGCGGCTGGCGATCGGCGTCGAACGGTGGATCGAAGTCGTGGACCGCAACCGCGACGCCTGGCTGACCGTGATCGGGCCGGAGTCGGCCGGGCGCGACCCCGAGATCGAGCGGATCATGCTGGAGGCCGACGAGATCGCCGCCGACCGGGTCCTGGAGGCCGCGCTGATGACCGGCGTGACCGAAGGCCGCGAAGAGCTGCGGGCGATGATCCGGTCGTTCGGCGGGATGCTGCGCGCGGCGTCGCGGGAGTGGCTGATCCGCGGCACGCTGGACCGCGCGGCGCTGCGCACCTTCCTCACCGATTCGCTGCTCAACCTGCTGAAGATCACCTACCCGGCGGTCCTCGCCGAGCGGCGCGGAAGCGACGGGCGAACGCCGCCGGTGTCATCCCGGTCCAGCGCTTGAACGCGTGGATGAAGCTCGACGCTTCGGCGTACCCGAGCCGGTAGGCGACGTCCTCGACCGACAGCACGCCGGTGTCCAGGAGCTCTTCGGCGAGCGTCTGGCGGACCTCGTCGACCAGCGCCCGGTAACTCGTGCCGGCTTCGGTCAGGCGCCGGCGCAGGGTGCGGGTGCTGAGCGTCAGCTGGCGGGCGATTTCGTCCATTCCGGCGTCGACGCCGCCGAGCCGGACCAGGCGTTCCCGCACCTGCTGCGAAATGCCCGAACGCTGCCGGCGCCGGGCGACGAGCGCTTCGCACTGCGCGGCGCACAGGGCCACGGTCTGGTCGTTGGCCTGCGGCAGCGGCCGGCTCAGCAACGCCGGGTCGAGGGTCGCGCGGCAGCCGTCGGCGCCGAAGCGCGGCGGTACGCCGAACGCGGCCAGGTAATCCTCCGGCGTGGACGTTTCGTGCCGGAAGGCCAGCTCGTCCAGCGCGATCTCGGGCAGGAGGTCGCGCATGACGGCGAAGATCGCGGCCAGGTCGCGCAGGACGAGGAAGCGGGCGACGTCGGCGGGCACGCGGCTGTCGTCGAGCTCCAGCGTCAGCCGGTCGGCGCCGAGGACGACGTGCGGGATGCAGAAGGCGAAGCTCAGGTCGAAGTAGCGGAGGGCGAAGAGCATCGCGTCGCGCAACGTCGGGCTGCTGATGCAGGCGAAGCCGAAGATGCCGAAGGTGGTGACGCGGTAGCGGCGGCCCAGCTCCAGCGCCGTCGCGTCCGAGCCGTCCAGGCCGGCCAGCGCCCGGACGACGGCCAGCTCCTGGCGGGCGTCGACCTGGACGGCCGGGTCGGCGAGCAGTTCCGGCGTCAGCGTGGTCGCGGCGAGCAGCCGTTCGGCCGGCACGCCCCGTTCCGCCGCGAACCGGGTCATCAGCTCGATGCTCGCGGTGCCGCGCGGGAAGTCCCAGTCCCCGACGGCGGGCGCGGCGAGCTCGGCCATGGCCGGAATTCTGGATCACGACCGGAGAACGTGTCCAATCGAGGACCGGAACTGTCCTGGATGATCGTTAGGGTGACGACGTGGAGACCTTGAGCCGCCGAGCCGTGAACCGCGCCACGCTGGAGCGCCAGCTGCTGCTGCGCCGGGCGAAGATGTCCGCCTTCGACGCGGTGGCGCACCTGGCCGGGCTCCAGGCGCAGGCGCCGTTCCCGCCGTACTTCGGGTTGTGGTCGCGGGTGGAGGGGTTCCAGCCCGCGGAACTGGCGGAGCTGCTCGAGAGCCGGCGCGTGGTGCGGATCGCGCTGATGCGCGGCACCGTCCACCTGGTGACCGCGGCGGACGCGCTGGCGTGGCGGCCGGTGGTGCAGGTGCTGTACGACCGCGACCTGAAGCAGAACGCCCTGCACGCCCGCGAGCTGGCCGGGCTCGACCACGATCTCATCAGCGAGGCCGCGCGGAAGCTGCTCCTCCACGGGCCGATGCCGGGCACGGCGCTGGGTGCCGAGCTGGCGCGGACCTGGGACGTCCCGGCGGCCTCCCTGACCCACCTGGCCCGGGGCCGGCTGCCGCTGGTGCAGACCCCGCCCCGCGCGATCTGGGGCAAGGCCGGGCAGACGACGTACGCGTGCCTGGACGAGTGGGTGGGCGCTCCCCTGTCGCCGCCTTCGCCCGCTTCGCTGATTTCGCGGTACTTGCGCGCGTTCGGCCCGGCCACCGTGGCGGACGTGCAGACGTGGGCGGGCATCACGCGCCTGGGTGAAGTGGCCGCTTCGATGGACTTGCGCCGCTACCGCGACCCGGACGGCCGCGAGCTGCTGGACCTGCCGGAGCTGACGCTGCCCGGCGAGGACGTCCCGGCCCCGCCGCGGCTGCTGGGACCGTTCGACCAGATGATCCTGTCGTACGCGGACCGGACCCGGGTGATCTCGGACGCCTACCGCAAGCGCGTGATCTCGCACAACGGCCTGGTCAAGGGCACGCTGCTGGTCGACGGCCAGGTGTGCGGCTTCTGGGAGATCAAGGCGTCGCGCAAAGCCGCGGTGATCGAGCTGTCACCGTTCGAGAAGCTGGCGAAGCGGGCTCTGGCGGCGTTGGAGAAGTCGGCGGCAGAACTGGTGAAGTGGGCCGAGGCGGCCGCGGAGACGCACGACGTGCGCGTCCTGCCCCGGGAGTGAGCTGGCCGGAAATCCCGATTGAGTGACCGTTCGTGGCCTGTTGTCACAGGCCCGGAGTCCGTAGCTTTTCCGGCATGACTGGTTCGGCGAAGGGGCCGTCGGTGCTGATCGTGGGCACCGGGTTCGGCGGCATCGGCACGGCGATCGAGCTCAAGCGCGCCGGGTTCACCGGCTTCACGATCCTGGAGAGCGCCGCCGGACCCGGCGGCGTCTGGCGGGACAACACCTACCCCGGCGCCGCGTGCGACATCCCCTCGCCGCTCTACTCCTTCTCCTTCGAGCCCAACCCGCGGTGGCCGAAGCGGTTCTCGCACCAGCCCGACATCCTCGCCTACCTGCGGCGCGTCATCGCGAAGTACGGGCTCGAGCCGCACATCAGGTACCGGACCGAAGTCACCGGGGCCGCGTTCGACGAAGCGCGGAGCATCTGGCGCGTCGAGACGCGGAGCGGGGAGACCTTCGAGGCGAACGTCTTCGTCCCCGCCGTCGGGCAGCTGTCGCGGCCGGCGCTGCCGGACATCCCGAACCGGGAAAGCTTCGCCGGCGACGCCTTCCACTCCGCGCGGTGGGACCACGACGTCGACCTGACCGGCAAGCGCGTCGCCGTGATCGGGACCGGGGCCAGCGCCGTGCAGTTCGTGCCCGAGCTGCGGAAACGCGCGCAGCACGTCACGGTCTTCCAGCGCACGCCGCCGTACGTCATGGCGAAGTCCGATCCGAGCTACCGGCGGTGGCAGCACTGGCTGTTCGAGCACCTGCCGCCGACCCAGCTGCTCGGGCGGCTGCGGATCTTCCTGCTCGCCGAGTACGCCACCTACGCGATGACGCGCCACCCGGTGCTGGCGAAGATGTTCGAGCTGCGGACCGCGCAGCTGCGGCGCCGCCACATCGAGGACCCGGAGCTGCGGGCGAAACTCAAGCCGGCGTACCCCCTGGGCTGCAAGCGGATCCTCTTCACCAACGACTACCTGCCCGCGCTCGCCCAGCCGGACGTCGACGTCGAGACGCGGCGGATCCGCGAGATCACCGAGAAGGGTGTCCGGGTCGAGGACGGGACGGAGATCGAAGCGGACGTGCTGATCTACGGCACCGGCTTCGCCGCGACGGAGTTCCTCGGCCGGCTGGCGGTGCGCGGCCTCGGCGGGCGGTCACTCGGGGACGAGTGGTCCGGCGGCGCGCGAGCGTACCTGGGCATGACCGTGCCCGGCTTCCCCAACCTGTTCTGCGTCTACGGGCCCAACACGAACCTCGGCGCCGGGTCCATCATCTACATGATCGAGCGCCAGGCGCGCTACATCCGGCAGGCGGTGGAACGGCTCGCGCGGCCCGGCGTGTCCTATTTGGACGTGCTACCGGAGGTCGAGGAGCGGTACGACCGCGAGGTGCAGCGGCGGCTGGGCCGCAGTGTGTGGACCGCCTGCACGAGCTGGTACCGGCAGGCCGACGGCCGGGTGACGACCAACTGGCCCGGCCTGGTCACCGAGTACGACCGCCGGACCCGGCGCTTCGACGTCGCCGACTACCGGGTGGCGGGCTGATGGACTACGACGTCCTGGTGATCGGTTCGGGGTTCGGCGGCAGCGTCACGGCGCTGCGGCTGACCGAGAAGGGCTACCGCGTCGGCGTGCTGGAGACCGGCCGCCGGTTCGCCGACGACGAGTTCGCGAAGACGTCGTGGCGGGTGCGGAAGTACCTGTGGGCGCCGGCACTGGGCTGCTTCGGCATCCAGCGCCTGACGCTGCTGAAGAACACGTTCGTGATGAGCGGTTCCGGCGTCGGCGGGGGTTCGCTGGTGTACGCCAACACGCTGTACGAGCCCCCGGACGGGTTTTACGCCGACCCGCAGTGGGCGCACATCACGGACTGGAAGGCCGAGCTCGCGCCGTACTACGACCAGGCGAAGCGGATGCTCGGCGTGGTCGAGAACCCGGCGACGACGGCCGCGGACCGGGTCCTTCGCGAGGTGGCCGTCGACATGGGCATCGGGCACACGTACCGGCGCACGCCCGTCGGCGTCTACTTCGGACAGTCCGGGGTGGACCCGTTCTTCGGCGGTGCCGGTCCCCTGCGTTCCTCCTGCACGCTGTGCGGCGAGTGCATGACCGGGTGCCGGGCCGGGGCGAAGAACACGACCGTGAAGAACTACCTGTACCTGGCCGAGCAGGCGGGCGCCGTGGTCCACCCGCTGACCACCGCGGTCACGGTGCGGCCGATCTCCGGCGGGTACGCGGTGGACACGGTCCGCACCGGCCGCCGGGCCCGCCGGACGTTCACCGCGACGCAGGTGGTGTTCTCCGCGGCTTCGCTGGGGACGCAGCGGCTCCTGCACCGGATGCGGGACACCGGGACGCTGCCTCTCGTGTCCCCGCGGCTCGGGCTCCTGGCCCGCACGAACTCCGAAGCGGTGCTCGCGGCCCGGTCGTTGCGCACGGACACGGACTACACGCGCGGGGTCGCGATCACGTCGTCGATCCACCCGGACGCGGTGACGCACGTGGAGCCGGTGCGGTACGGGCGCGGCAGCAACTTGATGAGCCTGCTGGCGACGGTGCTGGTGGACGGCTCGCCGGGCCGCCGCCGCTGGGTGCTGGGCGTGCGCGAGCTGTGGCGGTCCCGGCGCGACCTGCTGCGGATCCACAACCCGCGGCACTGGTCGGAGCGGATGATCGGGCTGCTGGTGATGCAGACGCTGGACAATTCCGTGACGACGTACACGAAACGCGGCCTGTTCGGCCGGCGCATGACGACTCGCCAGGGTTCGGGAGCGCCGTCGCCGTCGTGGATCCCGGCGGGCCACGAGGTGACGCGCCGGGTGGCTTCGAAGATCGGCGGCCTGCCGCAGGGGGCCTGGACGGATCTGGCGAACATCCCGATCACGGGCCACTTCATCGGCGGCTGCACGATCGGCGATTCCCCCGGAACCGGCGTGGTCGACCCGTACCAGCGGCTGTACGGCCACCCGGGCCTGCACGTGGTGGACGGCTCGGCGATCTCGGCCAACCTGGGCGTGAACCCCTCGCTGACGATCACCGCCCAGGCCGAGCGGGCAATGGCGTTCTGGCCGAACCGCGGGGAGGCCGATCCACGGCCTGAGCTGGGCTCGCCGTACCAGCGCGTGACGGCGGTGGCGCCGCGGAAGCCGGTGGTGCCGTCGGAGGCGCCGGCAGCCCTGCGGCTGCCGCTGACGCCCCGCTGAGGGCCCTCCCGGACCGCGCCGCCGGGAGGGCCTGCTCAGCGCACGGTCAGGGCAGGCCCGCGAGCCCGGCCGACACCGTGTTGGCGAACGCGTACCCCTGCGACGCGTCCCAGTTGATCGACCACGTCATCGCGCCCCTGATCGACGGGTACGTCGTCGACGGCTTGAAGCTGCCGCACGATGTTCCGCGGGCCAGGCAGTTCAGCGCCGAGACCGTGTTGGCCGGGGCCTGGTAGCCGCCGCCCGCTGCCTGCGGGGAGGCCGGGAGGCCCAGGCCGACCTGGTCCGCGCGCAGGCCGCCCTGGAGCTGGATGCAGGCCAGCGCCGTCAGGAAGTCGACCGTTCCCTGCGAATAGACGTTGCCGTTGCAGCCGTTCATCGAGCCGGAGTTGTAGTACTGCATGTTGACGATCGTCAGGATGTCCTTGATGTTCAGCGCCAGCTGAAAATAACCCGCACCGGTGGACTGCATGTCGATCGTCTGCGGCGCCATCGTGATGACCTTGCCGCCGCCGTTGTAGATGCTCCGCAGCGCCTGGCCCATGTACGTGGCGTTGATGCCGTTCTCCAGGTCGATGTCGACGCCGTCGAAGCCGTAGTTCGCGATCAGCGACTTGATGCTGTTCGCGAAGTTGTTCGCCGAGGTCGAGTCGGCGACGCTGATCGTGCCGTTCTGGCCGCCGACCGAGATGATCACCTTCTGGCCGCGGGCCTGCACCGTCTTGACGTCGGCCTTGAACTGGGCGTCCGTGTAGCCGCCGAGCTGCGAAGACAGGCCGGAGTCGAGGGTGAAGCCCACCGCGCCCGGCGTGCCGGTCGCGTCCGCGAACGACACCGCGATGATGTTGTACTTCGCCGGGACGTCGGCGAGCTTCAGCGCCTTGGCACCGTTGTAGAAGTTCTGCCAGTAGCCCGTCAGGACATGCTTCGGCAGGTCACCGTGCGTCGGCGGCGTCGTGGTCGTCGTCGTCGGGGGCGTGGTCGGGGTGGTGGGCGTGGTCGGCGTGGTCGGCGGCGGGGTGCCGGGGCCGTCCAGGCTGACGTCGTCGGCGAAGTACGCCGGCTGGCCGTACCAGCCGTGCAGGTAGACCGTCAGCGACGTGCTCGTGCCGGTCGTGAAGCTCAGCGACAGCTGCTGGTAGCCGCTGGTGCCGGGCGTCCACGTGCTGGTCGTCGCCGAGCCGGAGACGCCCAGGTAGACGTAGCTGCCCTGGACCCACGCCGACAGCTTGTACGCCGTGTTCGCCGAGACGGTGAGCGTCTGCGAGCACTGGGCGTTGTCCGACGACGACGGCGTCGCGTTCAGGGCGCGGCTGCCGCTGTGCACCGGCGTGCTCACCGCGGCCGCCGTGCCGGTGCACGTCCAGCCCGTGGTGCCGGCTTCGAAGCCGGGGTTGGCCAGGATGTTCGCCGCCGAAGCGCTGCCGGCGAGCACGAAAGTGACGCCCAGACACAGCGCCGCCACGGAAAGTAAGGACAGCAGAGCGAAGCGGACCTTGGGGACCACGGGCGACCTCCACGACACTGGTGAGGCAGGTCACCACAAAGTGGACTAGACCAATCTGATTGTCAAGCAGCCCCATCCGAAAGTCGGGGCGGCGGAAACGGCAGAATGAGACGATCGGAACCAGGCGAAGCAGGAGCGTGTTGCAGTGAGCGTGTCGGTCGAGCAGAAGATCGCCGAAGAACTGGGCGTGCGCGAAGGACAGGTCAAGGCCGCCGTCGAGCTGCTCGACGGCGGGTCGACCGTGCCGTTCATCGCCCGTTACCGCAAGGAAGTCACCGGCATGCTCGACGACGCGCAGCTGCGCACGCTCGAAGAGCGGCTGCGCTACCTGCGGGAACTCGACGAGCGCCGGCTCGCCGTGCTCGAGTCCATCCGCAGCCAGGGCAAGCTCGACGAGGCCCTGGAAGCCCAGATCCTCGCCGCGGACACGAAGTCGCGGCTGGAGGACATCTACCTCCCGTACAAGCCGAAGCGCCGCACGAAGGCCATGATCGCGCGCGAAGCGGGTCTCGAGCCGCTGGCCGAAGGCCTGCTGAACGACCCGGCCACGGACCCGCAGGCGGCGGCCACGGTGTTCGTCGACGCGGACAAGGGCGTCGCGGACGCGCAGGCGGCGCTCGACGGCGCCCGCGCGATCCTCGTCGAGCGCTTCGCCGAGGACGCCGACCTCATCGGCGAGCTGCGGGAGAAGATGTGGGGCCAGGGCCACCTGGTCGCCAAGGTCCGGTCCGGGAAGGAAGAGGAAGGCGCGAAGTTCTCCGACTACTTCGACTTCTCCGAGCCCTACACCAAGCTCCCCTCGCACCGGATCCTGGCGATGCTGCGCGGCGAGAAGGAAGAGGTCCTCGACCTCACCATGTCGCCGGACGAGCCGAGCGACGAGCCGCAGGTGGGCCCGACCGACTACGAGTCGCGCATCGCCGCGAAGTTCGGCATCACCCAGCAGGGCCGCCCGGGCGACAAGTGGCTCGGTGACACCGTGCGCTGGGCGTGGCGCACCAAGATCCTCCTGCACCTGGGCATCGACCTGCGGATGCGGCTGCGCCAGTCCGCCGAGGACGACGCCGTCCGCGTGTTCGCGGCCAACCTGCGCGACCTGCTGCTGGCCGCGCCGGCCGGCACCCGCGCCACCATGGGCCTCGACCCGGGCTTCCGGACCGGGGTCAAGGTGGCGGTCGTGGACGCGACCGGCAAGGTCGTCGACACCCACGTCATCTACCCGCACCAGCCGGCGAACAAGTGGGACCAGTCGATCGCCGAGCTGGCGGCGCTGGCGGCGCGGCACAAGGTCGAGCTGATCTCGATCGGCAACGGCACGGCTTCGCGTGAGACCGACAAGCTCGCCATCGAGCTGATCAAGAAGCACCCCGAGCTGAAGCTGACGAAGGCGATCGTGTCCGAGGCGGGCGCGTCGGTGTACTCGGCGTCGGCGTTCGCTTCGGCGGAGCTGCCGAACATGGACGTCTCGCTGCGCGGCGCGGTCTCGATCGCCCGGCGGCTGCAGGACCCGCTGGCCGAGCTGGTGAAGATCGACCCGAAGTCGATCGGCGTCGGGCAGTACCAGCACGACCTGTCCGAGGTTTCGCTGTCGCGCTCGCTCGACGCGGTGGTCGAGGACTGCGTGAACGCGGTGGGCGTGGACGTCAACACGGCGTCGGCGCCGCTGCTGACCCGGGTTTCGGGCATCACGACGGGCCTGGCGGAGAACATCGTGTCCCACCGCGACACGAACGGGCCGTTCCGTTCGCGGATGGCGCTGAAGGAGGTCGCGCGGCTGGGTCCGAAGGCGTTCGAGCAGTGCGCGGGCTTCCTCCGCATCCCGGACGGCGACGACCCGCTCGACTCGTCGGCGGTGCACCCGGAGGCGTACCCGGTGGTCCGGCGGATCCTGTCGAAGACCGGCACGGACATCCGCGCGCTGATCGGCAACTCGCGGACGCTGTCGTCGCTGCGGCCCGGCGAGTTCGTGGACGAGACGTTCGGCCTCCCGACGGTCACGGACATCCTGTCGGAGCTGGACAAGCCGGGCCGCGACCCCCGCCCGGCGTTCAAGACGGCGACGTTCGCCGAGGGCGTGGACAAGATCGGCGACCTCAAGCCGGGCATGCGGCTGGAGGGCGTCGTGACGAACGTGGCGGCGTTCGGCGCGTTCATCGACGTGGGCGTGCACCAGGACGGGCTGGCCCACGTTTCGGCGCTGTCGAAGAACTTCGTGAAGGACCCGCGGGAGGTCGTCAAGCCCGGGGACATCGTGAAGGTGAAGGTGCTGGACGTCGACGTGCCGCGGAAGCGGATCTCGCTGACGCTGCGCCTGGACGACGAGCCGGGAGCGGCCGCGGGCAACCGCGGCGGCGAGCGCCGCGACCGCGGCCAGGGCGGCGGCGGTCAGGGCGGCGGCGGCCAGCGCCGAGGCGGCAGCGGCGGCGGCGATCGGCGCGGCAGTGGCGGCGGAGGTGGCCGGGACCGCGGCGGGAACGCCGGCGGCAGCGGCTCGATGGCCGACGCGCTTCGGCGGGCCGGGTTCGGCAAGTAGAGAGACCTCCGGTGAAGGCGGGCCACCTGCGGGTGGCCCGCCTTCGCGGCGTTCAGGGCTACCGCAGCGCGAACAGGCCCACCGCGAACAGCACCACCGGAACCACGGCCGCAGCCGCGCTGATCACCCACGTACCCCCGCGCGACCCCGCCGGCAACGCATCCTGAACCAACCGCCGCACCAAGGCCGCCTCCACCACCGCCGCCAGCAGGAATCCCAGGCCCACGCTGAAGATCGCCGTCGCACCGACGAACAGCAGGCCTGACGTCGAGGCCGCAGCCAACGGCGCCGCCACCTCCCAGCGCACCACCCCCGCGGCCGCCGCCAGCAGGGCCAGCAGCAGCACGAACGCCACCAGGAAGCCGATCCGGGCCGGCATCGGGTGCGGGCCGCGTGCGAAGAACCAGAAGCCGGCGTCGAGCGCCGCCACGACCAGCGCCAGCCCGACGAAACTCGCACGGAACGTCAGCACCCGATCACTCCGGTGACGTGAATGTCGCTTCCACACTGCCCAGCTCGCCGAAGTCCGCCACCACGTGGCCGTCCGCCCGGATCGGGCACGGCGGGGTCGCCGTTCCCGTCGTCACGATGTCGCCCGGGCGCAGCGACCGGCCGTGGCGGGGCAGTTCCATCGCCAGCCAGTGCAGCGCCAGCCGCGGGTCGCCCAGCACCAGGCTGCCGCTGCCGCGCGAGAACTCCTCGCCGTCGGCGTGGAGGACCACCGAGCGGCGGGGCAGGTCGAGGTCGCGCCACCCCGGCACCGGGCGGCCCGCGACGAACCGGCCCGCGCACGCCGCGTCGGCCAGCAGCTGCGGCCCGCCCGCGTGGCGGTGGTCGGTGTAGCGGCTGTCCGGCAGCTCGATCGCGAGGAACATCGTGTCGACCGCGTCGAGCACCGCGGTCAGCGACGGCGACAACCCCGGGGCGGCCTTGAGCCGGAAGGCGAACTCCGGTTCGGCGACGCCCATCGTCATCGTGTCCGCCGGGATCGGCGAACCCTCGACGTGGTGGAACCGCTCGAACATCGCGCCCGCCAGCGGCCCGGGGACACCGAGGTACTGGCGGGCGTACACGGTGGTCGCGCCGATCTTCCAGCCGGACACCGGCCCGGCCAGCTCGGCGAGCGCCGCCTGCGCCGCCATACCGTCGGCGAGGTCGCCCGGGCGGGCGTCGTCCGGGAGTCCCTCCAGCCGCTTGCCGGTCAGCCACGCGTCCCAGATCAGCTCCGCCGCCCGCTCTCGGTTCACGTCCGAGATCTTGCCAACCGGAACACCGGGTGTCGATCGGCTTCCGCGGCGAACGCCCCGGCCGGGTCGCCCGGCTTCGCGTCGAAGAACGGCGCCGTCACCGGGAGCTTGCGGACGTACGCGCGCAGCACCGGGCCCGCCGTGGCGGCGTCGGCCTCTTCGACCTCCCACGTCTCACGCGTGTCGCCGCGCCACAGCCGGGCGGTCGCGTCGGCGCGCAGGTTGTGCACCCAGCCGACCCGGCCGTACGGCGACACGAGCCAGCGGTCGCCGCCGACTTCGACGACGTTGACCGGAGTGGTGCGGTCGGCGCCGGAACGCCGCCCGCGCGTGGTCAGCAGCCACCGGTGCTCCCGGCGATCGGGATGCCCCGCGTCAAGCACGCTGTCACCAGGACGTTCACCGCTTTCCGCAGGACACCCAGCCGGTACTTCCGCGCCATCACGGGTGCATAGCGTAGACCCCGGAAAGCGCCCGCACCCGCGCCCAGACGTTCTCGAACCGCCCGGCGTCCACCACCGGCTTGCGCAGCGCCGCCAAGGCGATCGCCTGCTGGGCCTCGGTCGAGCTCGCCTTGCCGTTGAGGTCCACCGCCGCGGCGCTGAAGTCCTGCACCAGCACCGCGAAGATCTGGTCGGCGACCTCGTCGTCCAAGCCGGTGATGCGGGCCTGCTCCAGGACGAGCTGGCCGTACACGATCAGCGTGAACAGCTCGGTCAGCGCGAGCCCGAAGTCGAGGTCGGCCTGCTGCGCCTCGTCCGGCGCCGCCTCGGTGAGCAGCTTGACCAGGTAGCCGGCCTGCTCGGTGAACAGCGCGACGTTCGGGATGTGGGCGGCCTCGGCGTAGGCGGTCTTCCAGTCGTGGAACCGGACCTTCGACAGGCCGCGCGCCGGGCCCTGGCGGAAGAGGAACTCGTCGTCCGCGGCGTCGGTGCGGGTCGGCACCGGCGCGTACTCCTGCGGCGCGAACAGGTAGTTCGGCATGAACTTAGCGATCAGCGCCAGGTTGACGGCCACCGTGCCCTCGAGCTTGGGCAGGCCGTCGATGTCGTTCTTGGACATCGCCAGGTAGGTGTCGGCCTCGAACCCCTTGGCCGCCACGACGTCGGCGACCAGCCCGATCACCTTCTGCGCCTCGGTGGTCACCTTCATCTTGGTGATCGGGTTGAACAGCAGGTAGCGGCGGTCGTCCGGGTTCGCGCTGCGGAAGTAGTCGACCGCGCGGTCGGAGAACAGCTTCATCGCGGTCAGCCGCGCGTAGGCCTCGACGAACTCGCGGCGGACGTGCGGGAAGTCCGTCACGGGCTTGCCGTACAGGACGCGGTTGTGTGCGTGCGTGATGGCCTCGTACAGCGAGTGCGTGGCCATGCCGATGCCGCCGAAGCAGAGGTTGAACTTGCCGATGTTGACGGTGTTCAGCGCGGCGCTGAACGCTTCGGCGCCGACGTGCAGGATGTCCTCGGCCTGCACCGGGTAGTCTTCGAGCCGGAACTCGGCGACGTACATCTGCGACGGCACGACGTTCTTCACGACGTGGTAGTTCGGGTGCTCGGAGTCAGCGTAGAAGAAGACGTACTGGTCAGGGCCTTCGACGCCGTCGATGCGGCCGAACACCGACACCGTGCGCGCGCAGTTGCCGTTGCCGATGTAGTACTTCGAGCCGGTCGCGCGGTAGCCGTCGCCGTCCTTGGTGAGCACCATGTCGGACGAGTAGATGTCGGCGCCGTGGTCCTTTTCGGACAGTCCGAAGGCGCCGACGCCGCCGGCGTCCAGCGCGTCGGCCGCGCGCTTGCGGGCGACGTCGTTGCCGCTCTGCCACACCGGGCCGAGGCCGAGGATGGTGACCTGCCACGGGTACCAGTAGTTGAGGCCGTAGAACCCGAGGATTTCCGAGAGCGCCGCGACGCGGCTGGTGTCCCAGCGCTTGTCCGGGTGGCCGCCGGCGTTCGCGGCCGGGGTCAGGAAGGTCGAGAACAGGCCTTCCTTGCCCGCGAACTCGATGAAGTCCGCGTAGAAGGTGCGGTTGTGGTAGTCCTCGGTCAGCTTCGCCTTACCGCGCTGTTCGAACCAGTCGATGGTGGCGCGCAGCAGGCGCCGCGTCTCGGCGTCGAAGTGCGCCGGGTCGTACTCGCGCGGGTTCAGCAGCATGGGTGGTCCTCCTCGATTACCGACCGGTAACTTAGCAAGGCGCGGCGGCTGCGGGCAATCTCACTGGGGCTACGTCACCCTCGCCCGCTATACTGATCATGCGGGCCGCTCAGTTCTGCCTCGGCCCGCTGCTGTTGTCGACTACCACGCGCCGCGGCCGCACAACTCGGTCTGCGCCGGGCAGGACAACCCTTCTCACACTATGGAGACCAGGGCGCTTCGACGCCCGCACGTACTTATGAGCACTTTCGCTGAACTCGGCCTGCCCACCCCGCTCGTGGCCGCGCTGGCCACGCAGGGCGTCACCGAGCCCTTCCCCATCCAGGCGGCGACCCTGCCGCACACCCTCGCCGGCCGTGACGTCCTCGGCCGTGGCCGGACCGGCTCCGGCAAGACGTACGGCTTCGTGCTGCCCCTGCTGGCCCGCCTCGCCGCGGGCCCGACGCGGCGCAAGCCGGGCCGTCCCCGCGCGCTGATCCTGGCGCCGACGCGCGAGCTCGCGACGCAGATCGAGGCGTCGATCCTGCCGCTGGCGAAGCCGCTGGGCCTGAAGACGACGACCATCTTCGGCGGCGTCAGCGCGAACCCGCAGATCACGCGGCTGCGCGACGGCGTCGACATCGTCGTCGCCTGCCCCGGCCGGCTCGCCGACCACATGCGCTCCGGGCACGTGAAGCTCGACGCCATCGAGATCACCGTGCTGGACGAGGCCGACCACATGGCCGACCTGGGCTTCCTGCCCGAGGTCCGGCGGATCATGGACCAGACGCCGTCGCGCGGGCAGCGGATGCTGTTCTCCGCGACCCTGGACAACGGCGTCGACGTGCTGGTCAAGCGCTTCATGACCGACCCGATCACGCACAGCGTCGACTCGGCGCAGTCGCCGGTGTCGACGATGGAGCACCACGTCCTGCACCTGGAGGAGACCCACCGGCTGCCGGTGCTGGTCGACCTGACCGCGGCGCCGGGCCGCACGCTGGTGTTCACGCGGACGAAGAGCCGCGCGAAGGCGCTGACCCGCAAGCTGGTGGCGTCGGGCGTCCCGGCCGTGGAACTGCACGGCAACCTGGGGCAGAACGCGCGCACGCGCAACCTCGAGGCGTTCTCGTCAGGCACGGCGAAGACGCTGGTCGCGACGGACATCGCGGCGCGGGGCATCCACGTCGACGACGTCCGGCTGGTCATCCACGCGGACCCGCCGGTGGAGCACAAGGCGTACCTGCACCGGTCCGGCCGCACGGCCCGCGCCGGGGCGTCGGGCACGGTGGTGACGTTGATGACCGACGCGCAGGTCCGCGACGTGCGCGACCTCACCCGCAAGGCGGGCATCAAGCCGACGACGACCCAGCTCGGCCCGGGTCACCCGCTGCTGGCGGAGCTGGCCCCGGGCGAGCGCACGTTCTCGAAGGCCCCGGCGGTGGACGACCGGCCGAAGAAGGTGTCCGCCACGGGCGCGGCGCCGGGCAGCGGCCGCGGGCGCCGGGGCGGCCCTGCCACGCCGAAGGAGAACCGCGGCGGGCAGCGTTCGCGGGCGACCGGCCAGCCGCGGCGGGACGAGCAGCAGCCACGTGCGGCTGCCTCGGGCCGGGGCGGCTCGGGAGGCAACCGCAGGTCCGCCGGCGCGGCCAAGGCGGCGGGCACCGGCCGATCGGCCGCCCCGGCGACCGGTGGTCGCCGGAGTGGCGGCGCGGCCGCGTTTTCGTCCGGCACCCGGGCCGGCGGTCGCCGCCCTCGCTGAGCAACGTCCGGACGGAGGACGCGGCCGATCACCGGCCGTGTCCTCCGGCCGGCTGCGCTAGCCGAAGACACGATCAGCGGCTGCCCGCCGAGGAAGTCGAACCACATCGGCATCGTCGGGAAGTCCGCGCGGAACACGACCTCGCGCTCCCCCGCCGGCGAGACCGCCACGATCTCGTGGGTCAGCCAGTCGGCGAACCAGAGCCGCCCCGTCGTGCCGGCGCGGGGACTCGCCGAACCGGCTCCGACCTCCGAGCGAAACTTTCTAGAGCGACGAGGTGAGCCCACGGGCCCGCAGCACCGCGCGCTCCAGCGGGCGGAACACCAGCAGCTCGATCCCCACGCCGACCAGCAGGATCAGGAAGATCGCCGCGATCACCGTCTCCATGCTGTTGAACGACGATCCCTGGTTCAGGTAGGCGCCGAGGCCGATACCGAGCTGGGGGGACAGCGCGATCAGCTCCGCCGCCATCAGCGAGCGCCACGAGAACGCCCAGCCCTGCTTGAGCCCGGCGAGAAAGCCCGGTAGCGCCGCCGGCAGCAGGATGTGGCGGGCCGATGACAGCCGGTTCGCGCCCATCACCTGGCCCACGCGCGGGAGGATCGGGGGGATCTGGTCGATGCCGGACACCAGGCCGTTGGCGATCGACGGCACCGAGCCGAGCAGCACCACGAAGTAGATCGCCGCGTCGTTGATCCCGAACCACAGGATCGCCGCCGGGACCCACGCCACCGACGGGAGGCTCTGCAGCCCCGTCAGCAGCGGGCCGATCGCCGCGCGGACCACGCGGACCTTGGCCACGACCAGGCCGAGCGGCGTGCCGATGAGCACGCCCGCCAAGAACCCCAGCGCGGCGCGGTGGACCGACGTCCAGACGAAGCCGAAGACCTGGCCGTCGGCGACGATGCTCCAGAACTCGTCCCACACCGCCAGCGGTGACGGCAGCTGCGACTCCGGCCAGAAGGCCGCGGCCCACAGGACCTGCCAGACGACGACCAGCAGGACGAGCGCGCCCAGCGGGGGCAGGAACCCCCAGGCGAACCGCTTCCAGAAGCCCGGGCGGCGGTCGCCGACCGGGGCGTCGAGCGAATCCAGTCCCGCGCCGACCGCGTCGAGGTCGGCTTCGGCGGACCGGTCAAGCTGCGGCATGGGTGCTGATCACCTCGCGCAGGTGCCCGGTGATTTCCTCGGTCAGCTCCTCGGCGTCGGCCAGCGGCACGTCCGCCCACTCGCGCACGACGCGGCCGGGCCGCGACGACAGCAGCACCACGCGCTGACCGAGCCGGACCGCCTCGCGCACGTCGTGCGTCACGAACAGCACGGACGTGCCCGTGCT
The DNA here is from genome assembly GCF_042881395.1 of Amycolatopsis sp. NPDC058278. NCBI lineage: Bacteria > Bacillati > Actinomycetota > Actinomycetes > Pseudonocardiales > Pseudonocardiaceae > Amycolatopsis > Amycolatopsis sp. NPDC058278. The sequence goes on from NZ_JBHVXZ010000003.1 coordinate 155,238, forward strand.
GCGGTAGACGCGCAGCAGCTCGCCCTGCAGGACGTCGCGGGTGATGGCGTCGAGCGCGGCGAACGGCTCGTCCATCAGCAGGAGCGACTGCTCCGGGTCGCCGCCGACGCGCAGGGTCGCGGCCAGGGCGCGGGCCAGCGCGACGCGCTGCCGCATCCCGCCGGACAGCTCGTGCGGCCGCTTGCCGCCCGCGCCGTTCAGCCGCACCAGGTCCAGCAGCTCGGCGGCCTTTTCGCGGCGCTCGGCGCGGCCGAACCCGGCCAGCCGCAGCGGCAGCTCGACGTTGCGGGCCGCGGTCAGCCACGGCATCAGCGCGGCTTCCTGGAACATCACCGCCGGCCGGGAGGTGTTCAGCGTGATCTCCCCCGCCGACGGCGCGTCCAGCCCGGCGACCAGGTTGAGCAGCGTGCTCTTGCCGCAGCCGGACGCGCCGAGCAGGCAGACGAACTCGCCGGGCGCGACCGTCAGGTCGACGCCGTCGAGCGCGACGACCGCGCGGCCGGCGGTGCCGAACGTCTTGCGCACGCCGTCGAGTCGCACCGCGGTCGCGCCGGTGACACTGCCCCGGCCGGTCGGGAGGGTGGTGGTCATCGCTGGTGGCCTCTCCGGATCACTCACTTTTTTCGGGGGTTCCGGGTGGCGGAGCCCCCGGCCCGGGGCGAAGCCCCGGTTTCACTTGGTCAGTTCGGGGGCTTCGACGGCGGGCAGGTTCTGCGCCTTCAGCACCTCGTTCAGCGGGCCGAAGTCGGCGAAGCCCTTCAGCGCGACGGCCGACTTCACCACGCCGGCCGTCACCGAGTCCTGCGCAAGCTGCGGGAATTCGGCGGCGACGGGGTCGGTGGTCAGCTCGATGCCGGAGAACGCGCGGTCCAGGACCGCTGCGCTCAGGGTACTGCCGGCCAGCTCCTTGAGCGCGCCGTTGACCACGGTCTTCGCCTCCGCCGGGTTGGCCTTGGCCCAGTCGATGGCGGCGAGCTCACCCTTGAGCAGGGCACGGACGGTGTCCGGGTGCTGCTGCAGGAACTCGCTGCGCACGATGACGACGGTGGTCGGGAAGCGGCCACCCGGCCACAGCGTCTTCTCGTCGACCAGGACCTTCGCGCCGGCGTCGAGGACCAGCCGGGACGCCCACGGCTCGGGCAGCCAGCCGCCGTCGACCTCGCCCTTCTTGAAGGCGTCGAGCGTCTTCGGGTTGTCGAGGTTGGTGATCTTGACCTGGTCGGTCAGCTGCTTGCCGGCGAGGAACTTCTTGAGCGCGACGTCCTGGGTGTTGGCCAGCTGCGGCGTGGCGATGTTCTTGCCCTTGAGCTGGTCCACGCTCGTGATGTCGGGCTTGACGACCAGCTGCGCGCCGCCCGAGACGGCGCCGGAGACCAGCTGGATGGCGCCCTTGGACTTCGTGAAGGCGTTGATCGCCGGGCCGGAGCCGAGGAAGGCGATGTCGAGGGAGCCGCCGAGCAGGGCGTTGACCTCTTCGGGGCCGGCGTTGAAGGTCTGGGTGGTGAGCTTGGTGGAGCCGAGCTCGGTCTTGAAGAAGTCCTTCTTGACGCCGATCAGCGCGGGGGCGTGCGTGACGTTCGGGAAGAACCCGACCCGGACCTCGCCGGCGGTTCCCTGGTTCGCGGCCGGGGCGGTGCTGCTGTCCGCGCGCGAACAGCCCGCGAGCACGCCCACGACGCTCAGGGCGGCCAGTGCCGAGGCCAGGGTTCTCCGAGGGGTGCGCACGTCAGCATCGCCTTTCGTCGGTGTCGGGGGCGAGGTTCGCACGGTCACCCACTCAGGCGCATAGCCATCCGCATCCCGGGAATCCTGGTGAGATTTCTTGACATCGGCGGCCGCGGCGCATAGGGCCGCGGGAGAAAGTCGCCAAACCGGGCAACCGCTCGCGTCAGCCGGACGTGGTACAGGGTGGACCACGGATTCGGGAGGAAGACATGACGAGCAGGGGCCAGGGAGCCGCCGGCGTCCGCGTGGCGCTGGTCGTGTTGTTCATCGGGCTGGGCCAGGCGTCGTTCGAGTGGCTCAGGTCACTGGGCATGGACGCGCTGACGAGCTTGGTGGTGTGGGCGATCCCGGTCGTCACGGCCGCGGCGGTGACGCTGGTGCTGTGGGTGGCCTCGGACCGGGCCTTCACGCTGCGCAACTGGCTACCGGTGGCGATCTCCATCCCGGTGTACCTCGGCGGTGCGTTCGGCTTGGCAACGGCCACGGCGAGTTTGGTGGCATCGATCGTCAGTGGCGTCGGGCTGGGAGTGGCGGTGGTGGTCATTGCCGGCCTGATCCGCTCGCGGCGGCGGGTCGAGGCTGGTCAGTAGGGTTTCGGGGCGGGTTGTCCACAGTTTGGTGGGGGTATGGACAATCCGACCTCGGGGAGGGCTTTTCGGTCTTTTCGTCGGGAATGGCCGATAGACTGGTCCTGGGACGCCCCCCTGGGAGTGGCGGGGCTGCTGGAGTGGCGGGGCCGCTGGAGTGGCGGGGCCGCGATCCGCGGCTGGATCACCAGCACCGCGGATGCTCCACGCCCCAACTGGCGCGACCCAACCCCGCAAGTCACCGACGCAGCAGAAGCGATACGTCACCGAACTCGTGCCACAAGTACCGCTCCTCAACCGCCGCCTCGTACGCCTGCTGGACCACCTCCGCCCCCGCCACCGCCTCCAGCAGGGACAAGTGCGATGCCTCCGGGGCGTGCAGGCCCGTGATGATCCCGTCCACCACGCGAGCCGGGTGGTCCGGGCCCAGTACCAGCTCCGTCCAGCCCTCCGCCGCGCGGATTTCGCCTCCCGAGACCGCTGACTCCAGCGCGCGGGCCGCCGTCGTGCCCACCGCTATCACGCGGCCTCCGCGGGCGCTGACCCACGAGACCAGCGCTGCCGTCGTCGGTGGGACGCGGAACCGCTCCGCCTGGGGTGGCTCCGCCGCCTCCGGGGACGACACTCCCGTGTGCAGCAGCAGGGGGGCGAACACCACCCCGTCCGTCACCAAGCGGGTCACCAGCTCCGGCGTGAACGGGCGGGCCGCCGAGGGCATCTCCGCGCTGCCCGGTTCGCGGGCGAACACCGTCTGGTAGTCCGAAAGCGGCCACGCCCGCGGGACGTACCCGTAGCGGATCGGCCGGCCCGCCGCCGCGAGCAGCGCGCGCACCTCGACCGACGCCGTCGCCCGCCACAGCCGTGCTGCGCCCGGGACCGCCGGGGCCAGCAACGTCAGCGACGCGTCGCCGGCCAGGGAAAGGCGCTCGCCCGGACGGCCGTCGAGCAAGGGGCCGTCCGGTGCGCGCAGCTCGACGACCCACGAACCGTCGTCGAGCGGGGTGGCGAAGTGGACCGTGATCGGGTGGCCCGCCCGGCGCGCGGCGACCGCCGCCGGGAGGGTTCCGGAGGTGTTGACCACCAGGAGGTCGCCCGCCCTCAGGTGCTCGCCCAAGCCGGTGAACGCCGTGTGGTGGATGCCCGCCGGTGCCGCGACCAGCAGGCGGACCTCGTCGCGGGACAGGCCGCGGGCCTCCGGCGGGGCCGATGCCGACAGCTCCGCGGGCAGGTCGAACCGGATGCTCATGCCGTCACCAGGAGGTCGGCCGCGCGGTAGCGGCCGCTCGGCGGACGCTCGTCGAGCACCCTCAGGAACGCCGGGACCGCCGTCTCCGGCAGCGGCCGGTCCGAGATGTCCTCGCCGGGGAACGCGCGCTGGTGCATCGCCGTGCGCAGGTCACCCGGGTCGATCGCGTACACGGACAGGTCCGGGTGTTCCACCCCCAGGACGGCGGTCACCTGATCGAGCGCCGCCTTCGCGGAGCCGTAGCCGCCCCAGCCTTCGTAGGGCTCGACGGCGGCGTCGGAACTGATGTCGATCACGACGCCGCGCGCCGCGGTCAAGGCGGGCAACAAGAGCTGTGTCAGGGCGAGAGGCGCGAAGACGTTGACGCGGTAGACGTCCTCCAGGTCCGCCATCGGGTAGCGCGCCAGGGGCGGCAGCGGGCTGACGCCGAGCGTGCCGGCGTTGTTGACGAGCAGGTCGAGTTCGGGACAGGCGCCGGCGAGCGCGGCGCGGTGGGCCGGGTCGGCGACGTCGCCGGGGACGGCCGTGAAGCCGGCTTCACCGGCCGCCGAAGCCAGCGCGGCCGCGTCGCGGCCGTCGCCGATGACCGTCCACTTGCGACGTACCAGGGCGGCCGCGAGCGCGCGGCCCAGCCCGGCGGAAGCGCCGGTGACGAGTGCGGTGGGCATGGTTCCTCCTTCGAGGGCTACCACCCCATCGTGGAACCTCTACATTACTCGAGGTCAACCGGAGAACGGCCGCGCAGCAGGAAATACGCTGCCAGCGAAACGACGAGGCCGACGTAGTACGCGAGGTCCGCGCCGTGCAGCGCCGCGGCGACCGGTCCGGTGTAGAGGGACGTGTTCATGAACGGCACCGCGGCGCCGAACCCGACGACGAACGCCACCACCGCCGCCCAGGGACGCACGGAAACCGACGCCAGGACGTCCACCCGACGGCCGCCGCGGGTGCGCGCGAGCCAGTCCGGGACCACCACGCCGAGGAACGGCGGAATCCAGTACGAGACGAACAGCAGCACGTTCTCGAACTTCGCCGAGAGGTCGCCGCTGTGCATCCAGAGGATCAGCCCGAACGCGAGCACGGTGACGACCACCGCCGACACCGGGCGCCGCAGCCGGACGCCGACCGTCTGCAACGCGAGCGAGCCGCTGTAGTCGTTCATCGCGTTCGACGACACCGCCGCCAGCGCGATCACGGCCAGCGCCAGCGCGCCCAGGAACCCGCCGCCGAGCAGGTGGGCGACGCCCGCCGCCGTCTGGTCGCCCAGCGAAGAGCCCAACGCGAGCCCGAGGCCTTCGCCGATCGCGTACGACACGACGAGGCCGAGCAGCGTCGCCCGGAAGACCGCCCGTGACGAAGCGGTGACCGGCAGGTACCGGCTGAAGTCCGACGCGTACGGCGCCCAGGAGATCGCCAGCGACAACGTGATCGTCGTGAACAGGACGACGCCGCCCGCCAGGTCGGCACCGGAAGCGGTGTCGGCGGCGGCGATCGGGTGTCCGGAAAGGACCTTCACGGCCAGCGCGGCGAACGCGAGCACCAGCAGCACGCTCATCACCGCCTGCACGCGGTGGATCAGCGCGTAACCGAACACGCCGAGCGCGCACTGCAGGACCAGCACGATCAGCACCGCCGCCCAGAACGGCAGCCCGGTCAGCTCGGCCAGTGCCTCGCCGCCGAACAGGCCGACCAGCGCGTCCCAGGCGATCGAGCCGAGCCACTGCACCAGGCCGGGCAGCACGACGCCGCCGCCGAACGGCAGCCGGGCGAGCGGCAGCTGGCCGGTGCCGGTGCGCGGGCCCCACGTCGACAGGTACGCCACCGGCAGTGACCCGAGCACGGTGCCGGCGAGCATCGCGGCCAAGCCGGTCCAGAACCCGAGGCCGAGCGACGCCGCGAGGGTGCCGGTGAACACCGCCGTCATCGTCAGGTTCGGCGCGAACCACACGCTGAACAGCCGCCACGGGCGCCCGAACCGGTTGCCCTCCGGCACCGGCGCGATGCCGTGGGTTTCGATCGCCAGGTCCCGCCCGCCGGTGGGCATCCGCCCGCCGAAGACATCGGCGTCCAGACCGTGTCCGCTCATGTTCCGCCTCTCGTCGCCGATCACCCTAAGCGCAGCCGCGTCGCGCACCGCGACAGCCCGTCGGCGACGAAACGAAAAGGGCCCCCTCGCCGAGACCGGCGAGGGGGCCCTCATCGAGCAGCTGACTAGACGAGCAGCAGGAACAGCAGCCCGTTGGGCACACCGAGGCCGGTCACGTCGTCGTAGCCGGGGGTGGTGTGGATCGTCAGGCCCTGGTAGTCCAGCGTGCGGACCGAGCGGAGCAGGCCGTCCGAGGCGTCGACCGAGTTCGCGTAGTCCACGCGGGCCACCGCGGCGTCCACGTGCTTCACGTCGGTGATCGCCGGCGTGCGGGACGTCAGCTTGTAGATCACCGGGTTGATGAAGCCGTGGTGGAAGTGGTCGAAGCTGTCGGCCACCGCCATGATGCCGGCGAACACCGGCGACGCGAGGCTCGTGCCGCCGATCCGGTACTGGTCGTAGTGCGCACCCTCCGGGAAGGTCTGCGTCTGGCCGACCAGGAAGCCGGTGTTCGGGTCGCCGACCGCGGAGATGTCCGGGACGACGCGGCCCTTCTTGTTGCCGGTCTGGTTCTTCTTCGCCAGCGCGTCCGGAACGACACCCTTCTGGTAGAAGGGCTGCTCGAACAGCCGGCTCGTACCGCCACCGGAACCGCTGGTGTAGTTGGCCGGGCCGTAGACGCCGTTGATCAGGACCGACTTGCTGGTCTCCCAGCCGGTCTCGAAGATCTTCTTGCCGTCCTTGCCGATGGCGATGGACGTGCCGCCGACCGCGGTGATCCACGGCGCCGAGGCGGAGAAGTCCGGCGACGGCGTGCCGAGGCGCGCGACCTCGTCACCGTTGTCGCCCGAGGAGAAGTACACGCCGATGCCCTCGAGCACCGCCTGCAGCGAGATCTGGTTGAACACCTTGACCTCGTCGGCCGGGATGTCCTCGCCGGTGTCGCCGTAGGAGTTCGACACGATGTCGGCCTTGTGGCCGGCGATCACGTAGTTCAGCGCCACGTCGAGGGCGTTGTCCTCGCAGGACTCGCCGCCGACGTACAGGATGTCCGCGCCCGGCGCGAGACCGTGGGCGGCCTCGACGTCGAGGGTCTCCTCGCCGTACCAGCCGGCCGCGTCGCACTGGTCCGGCGGCTCGAGAACCGGGTTCGCCGGGAAGACGTGCTGCTTGAACTGGCTCTGCTTCAGCGGGTGCTGCGGGTCGTTCTTCTTCGCGTACGTGCTCGCGTCCGCGTAGATCGTCGGCGAGGCGAAGGCGTCCACGATGGCGATCGTGGTGCCCTTGCCGTCGGCGCCGACCTTGTCGATGCCGTAGGCCGACCGCAGCTGCGCCGGGGTGTAGCCGCAGGGCGCGTACGGCAGCTGCTTGCCGTTGTACGCCGGGTCCGTGGTGTCGATCTTCTCGCCGTAGTAGGCGCTGCACGGCGGCGCGTTGCGGAACCCGGGCCCGGGCGCGACATCCGACGGCGTGCCGGAGCCGGTCGCGTGGTCCGGCTTGAACAGGTTGGTGGCCTGGTCGACGCCGACGACGCCGAGCACGTCACCGGCCAGGTTCGCCGGCACCGACAGGTTCTTGTCGGCGGCGCGCAGCGTCCGGCCCTTGACCCGGTACTTGCCGAGGTCGACGGCGAACGCCTTTTCCGTCTGGTCCGCGGTGCCGGTGGCTTCGACGTACGCGCGGTTCGACGGGACCTCGCCGATGCTGAAGCCGCTGCCGGTCAGCCACGCCTTGACCGCGTTGACGGTCGCGTCACTGGCCGCGAAGCGGTCGAGCACCTGGTCGGGGCTGAGGTACTGGCGGTAGGTCTTGCTGTCCGGGTCGGACACGGCCTGGGCCAGCGCCTCGGCACCGGCGTTGTCGCGCTGGTTCAGGTAAACCCGGAAGCTCAGCTTCGCGGCGGGCGCCGTGTCGGCGACCTTCGCCTGCGCGTTCGCCCACAACGGGTGCGACTGCGGAATGTCCTGACGCCCCTGCGCGGACGCCGTCGCCGGCAGGGTGCCGGTCAGGCCACCCACCACCGCGAGCGAAAGGAGCAGGGTGGAGCTTCTTCGCACAGAAATCTCCCTCTTCGAAAGCGGCCCCCAGGAAATCGGGCCGTGGAACACCGGCTGAGACTAGATCGGTGTTCCGCTCGCGGGGAAGTGCTTGCGGAACCGTTATCTGGCCGGGAATTCGCCGGCCGTGAAGCGTGGTACTGAAATCCGATTTGTCGCGACGAAAATGCGAGGAATAGGGCCAGATGTGTGATTGGTCCGGTTCGCGACGGTACGGCGGACCACGCGCCACGGGCTCGCGCCACCTACTAAAGTCGGTCGCTCCGTCCATTCCGGACAGTCCGGCGGTGGCGGCAGTTCGGCCGTCACGCCCGGACGGCCAGGCGCCGGTCCACCTCGGCGGGCGCGAACACCGCGTCGACGACCATCGCCACCGCCCCGGCCACCGCCATTCTCTCGCCGCGGCCGCCGATTTCCACCCGCAGGTTCTGCGTCGCCCGCGGCAGCGCCCGGCGGTACAGCACCTCCCGGACCCCCGCGACGAAGTGCGGCTCGGCGAGGTCGCCGGCGATCACCACCACCCCGGGGTTGACCACGCACACCAGCGTCGCCAGCACCTCCCCCACCTGGCGGCCGGCCACTTCCGCGAGCCGCACCGCGGCCGGGTCCCCCGCCGTGATCCGGTCGCGGACGCCCGAGCCCGACTCCGTCGGCCGCCCCAGCTCGGTCAGCCTCGCCGCCAGCGCGCCGCCGCCGGCGACGGCCGCGAGACAGCCGAGCGAGCCGCAGAGGCAGCGGGCCTCCGGGTGGTCCGGGAGCCGGATGTGGCCGATGTCGCCCGCTCCGCCGTCGATCCCGCGGTACACCTCGCCGCCGAGGACCAGGCCGGCGCCGATCCCCGTCGACACCTTCACCACGACCAGCGCCGCCGACTCCGGGTGGCGGGCGCGGTGCTCGCCCAGCGCCATCAGGTTGGCGTCGTTGTCGACCAGCACCGGGGCGCCGAAGCGCGCGCCGAGGTGGCCGTCGATCGGGTAGCCGTCCCAGCCCGGCATGATCGGCGGCTGCGTGACCCGGGCGCGGCCGGGCTCCACCGGGCCCGGGACCGAAACGCCCACGCCGCACACCGGCCGGTCCACCTCGGCCCGCAACGCCTCGAACCACTCCGCGATCCGGTCGAGCACGGGCTCGGGGCCGTCGGCGACCCGCACCGCGCCCGCGCGGCGCGCCACCACGCGCCCCGCCAGGTCGGTGACGGCGGCCTCGGCGTGCGTCGTGTCGATGCTCGCGGCGAGGACGACCGCGTGCCGGTCGTCGAAGCGCAGCTGCCGCGCCGGACGGCCGCCGGTGGAGTCCTCCTGATCACCCTCGGCGAGCAGGCCCGCCGTCTGGAGCTGCTCCAGGCGCGCGGTCAGCGTCGAGCGCGAGAGCCCGCTGCGCTCCAGGAGGGCCTTCCGCGTACTCGCCTGCCCCGTTCGGACCAGCTGCAGCAGCTCTCCTGCGCTGGTCGGCGTGGTCATCCCCCGGCCCCCTTCGGACTTTTGTCCATTGACAAGACACAAGTCGGAGATAGATTGGACATATGAACGTAACACGGGAACGCGCCGCGGCTGTCCTGGCTGGCAACTGGCTCGGCGCGTCCACCGTGCCCTCGCGAGGCCTCTACCCGCACCAGTGGAGCTGGGACTCCGCCTTCATCGCCCTCGGCCTGCGGCACCTGTCGCCCGGGCACGCCCGGTGCGAACTGCGCACGCTGTTCGAAGCGCAGTGGGCCGACGGCCGCGTCCCGCACATCGTGTTCGACCCGCGGACGCCGCCGGAGGCGTACTTCCCCGGGCCGTCCTTCTGGCGCGCCGGGCGGACCTCGGGCCTGGTCCAGCCGCCGGTGCACGCCCGCGCCGTGCTCGCGGTGCACCGGACCGAGCCCGACCGCGACTTCCTCGCCGCGCTGTACCCGAAGCTGGTGGCCTGGCACGACTACCTGCGGACCGGCCGCGACGCGGGCGGGCGCGGGCTGGTGGCGATCGTGCACCCGTGGGAGTCCGGCATGGACAACAGCCCGGCCTGGGACGACCCCCTCACCCGGGTGCCGCCCGCCACCGGGTTCGTCCGCCGCGACCTGGCGCACGGCGACGCCGGCGACCGGCCGAGCGACGACGACTACGGCCGGTACGTCCGGCTCGCCGCCGAGTACCGCGACAGCGGCTACCGGGACTTCGGCCGCTTCGCCGTGGAAGACCCCGGCTTCAACGCCCTGCTGGCCGACGCGGAACTGGCGCTGGCCGAGATCGCCGAGGACCTCGACCTGCCGTCGGCCGGCCACCGCGAAGCCGCCGCACGCGTCGGGAAGGCGTTGCAGGAGACCCTGTGGGACAGCGCCGCCGGCTTCTTCTTCGCCCGCGACGTCCACACCGGCTCGCTGGTCCGCGAACACACGTGCGCCGGCCTGCTGCCGCTGGTGCTGCCGGACCTGGCGGTCGCCCCGGCGCTGCTGGCGACCGCGACCGGCCCGCGCTTCCGGCTCGGCCGGGTGCACGGCGTCCCGAGCTACGACCTGACCGCGCCGGGCTTCGACCCGGGTCGCTACTGGCGCGGGCCGTCGTGGTTCAACGTCGGCTGGCTGGTCCGGCAGGGCCTGCTGCACCACGGTGAGTTCGCCCTCGCCGAGCGGCTGGGCGGCGACCTCGCCGAGATCGCCGCCCGCACGGACTTCGCCGAGTACGTCGACCCGCTGACCGGCACCGGCCACGGCACCCGGTCGTTCAGCTGGACCGCGGCCTTGACCGTGGACCTCCTCTCGGCTCAGCCCGCCGCGGTCGCGTAGTCCGAGCCCACCCAGGTTTCGTCGATCCGCAGCCGCTTGTAGCGCGAACTGTCGCTCGACGCCGCGTACGTGCTCGTCACCTGGAGCCGCACGTACCGGGCCGTCACCGCGGAGAGGTCGACGAACTGGACGCCGCGGTGGCTCGGCAGCGTCCCGGACTTCACCGCGCTGCCCCAGTCCTTGCCGTCGCCCGACACGAACACCTTGTACGCCTTGATCCGCGCCGACTGCTCGCTGTCCGACCGGGCGTAGCTGACCGAGTCCTCCCGCTGGTTGAGCCCGAGGTACTGCACCTTCTTCGCCGCCCCGAGGTCGTAGTCGAGGTTGACCGGCAGCGTCTTGTTGTTGTCGAAGTAGGTGAGGTAGCTGCCGTCGCTCGCCGACTGTCCACCGTGGCCGCTCGCCGACGCGCTCGCCTTCAGCGTCACGGTCTTCGGGTCGTAGGTTCCGATGCGGCCCGCCGTCTCGACCCTGAACACCGTGTCGTAGGTGTCCCAGCCGGACAGGCCGCTCAGCGTCAGGCTGCCGCCGCCCTGGCTGAACGAGATCGCCGCGCCGGTGCGCAGGTTCGTGACACCTCGGACGCGGTAGCCGTTGTCGCGGATCTTCAGCGTCGACGTCGACGGCTTGGTCAGGACGTGCACGTACTGCGTGTCGCCCTTGATGGTGATGACGCCGTGGGCGCCGTCGTTCCAGAAGCCCGGCTGCATGCCGCCGTACAGGTAGCCGGCGCCCTCGGTGCCGCCCAAGGACTCCCAGATCGCGTCCAGGTAGGTCTTCGCGAAGTTGTTGAACGCTTCCTGGTTCGCCGGGAACTTGCCGTTCACCATCGCCGTCTCGGCCATCAGCGACTTGATCGACGAGCCCGAGTTCGTGATGAGGCGGCCGAGGTTGAGCATCTTGTTCACCGGTGGGTTCGACCCGCCGTACCACCAGGAACCCGTGTCGGGGAGCTTGAAGCACGCCTCGGTGAGCCGCGGCATCGCCGTGTACGTCGCCTGCGGGTAGTCGTACGACGGCGTCATGCCGGTCTTCTGCTCGTTGCTGATCGTGTCCATGATCGGCGTGTCTTCGTTGTTGTTGCTCAGCAGGTAGTCCGGGCGCTGCTGGTAGATCTGCCGGTACAGGTCGTGCGACTCCCAGTAGGCGTTGTCGTTGTCGATCCAGAAGCCGCCGAGGTCCGGGTAGTTCTTCATGACCTCGAAGAAGTTGTCGTAGCTGAACTGGCCGAAGCCGTCCTGGCTGTCGAGGTCCACGGTCTTGCCCTTGTACTTCGAGTAGCCGGCGGAGTCGAGCCACTCGTGGCCGCCCTCGTCGTGCCACTGGGCGTCGTTGGTCATGTAGAGGATGACCTTGAGGCCCCGGGTCTTCGCCGCGGCGACCAGCTCGCCGAGGAAGTCCCGCTTGGTGGTGCAGCTGCCGGGGATCTTCGACGGCCAGGCCCGGGAGTAGCCGAGCCGGCTGTGGAACGAGGCGAGCACGAGGTACGACGCGTGCAGCTTCTCGGCTTCGGTGACCCAGTAGGCGGGATCCCACCCGCCGTCGGTGATCGCCTTTTCCCAGGCGCTGCAGCTGGTGTAGCCGGGTGCCGTGCGCATGCCCCAGTGCAGGAACAGCCCGGCCTGGCTGTCGCGCAGCCACTGCTGGGAAGGCTTCTGCAGATCGGCCGACGCCGGCGCGGCGACGAGCCCGGACACCGCCAGCGTCGCCGCGCACGCGACGAGCGCCCGGCGGAAGAACTTGGCTGCCATGAACGACCTCCAGTGGTCTGGTCCACTCGGTGGTGTACTCCTGGCCCGGCGGGCCGGTCAAGGTTTAGATCCGACCTTTCCGCAGAGTTTCGCTGGCCGGTACATCGCAACCGCCGCCGTTCGGGTTAAATATCTGATATATGACGCAAGAGATCCGATCACTCTTGACTCCGCCTTGTGGAGGCGAGTAGATATTTCCCTCGGAAGCGCTTTCGCTTCCGAGACCATCGCTCCGGCGACACGGGCAGCACGCCGCGCCCCCCAGAGCTGGTCGGGATGCCGACGGACGGCGGATCGGCATCCCGGCCACCCTTCCACCGCGTCGCGGGGCCGTTGCACGAAAGGGACGACGATGTCCGAACATCCCCTTCGCCCGACCCGGCGCGCGGTCCTGGCCGGCACGCTCGGCGCCCTGGGCGCGCTCGCCGCGGCGGGTCCCCTCGCGCGAGCGGCGGACCGGCTGCCCCCGATCGGCGGCGCGGCACCGCCGCCGGACTGGTCCCGCGCGGTCATCGACTCGACGATGAAGCGCTACACGCCGGACAAGATCGGCGGCTGGGGCTACACCCTCGGACTGTACCTCTACGGGCAGTACCTGTTCTACAAGCGCACCGGCGAGAAGAAGTACCTCGACTACATCATCGCGTGGTACGACCGGTTCATCACCGACAGCGGCATCTCCAACAGCTTCAACAACCTCGATTCGATGCGCTCGTGCCAGATGCTGCCGCTGCTCTACGCGGAAACGGGCCGCAAGAAGTACAAGACGGCGGCCGACCAGCTGCGCAAGCGGTTCCCGTCCTACCCCCGGACCTCCGACGGCGGCATGTTCCACGCCACAAGCAAGGTCGGCCAGCTGTGGGGCGACGGCGTCTACATGGCCCAGCCGTTCCTCGCGCTGTACGGCGCGGCCTTCGGCGACGGTGCCTACTGCTTCGAAGAGGCGGCGAAGAACATCGTCGTGTACTTCAGCCACCTGCGCGAACCGGCGAAGGGCCTGCTGTACCACGCCTACGACGAGGACGGTTCCGAGTCGTGGGCGTCCGGAACCGGCCACCACTCGAAGTACCACTGGGCCCGCGCGATCGGCTGGTTCGGCATGGCCACCATCGACATCCTCGAGGTGCTGCCGGCGAACCACCCGCGGCGGGCCGCGCTGATCGACGTCGTCAACTTCCTGGCCGCCGGTTACCAGCGGTACCAGGACGCGTCGACCGGACGCTGGTACCAGGTAGTCGACCGCGGCGGCGACGCGAAGAACTGGCTGGAGACGTCGGCGTCGTCGATGTACACGTTCACGATGGCCCGCGGCGTCCAGCGCGGCTACCTGCCGGCGTCCTACCAGGCGGTGGCGGACCGCGGGTACGCCGGCGTGCTTCGCAAGGTCTCGGTCGGCTCGGACGGCCTGACGAACATCACCGACATCTGCGAAGGCACCAACGTCGGCGACCTGTCCTACTACTACGGCCGGGCCCGCAAGACCAACGACTTCCACGGCCTCGGCGCGTTCCTCATCATGAACGAGCAGTACTCGCACTGACCGCAAGGCGCGCCGCAGAAAGGGCCCCGGCTCACCAGCCGGGGCCCTTTCGCGTCAGCAGTTCGAGGTCGAGCTCGACGTGTCGAGCCGCAGCGGGGAACCCGAGGTGGTGGCCGAGTCCTTGACGCAGTAGCCCGTCACCGACTGGAAGCCGATGTCGAACGGGCTCTTCGCGCCCTTCTCCGCCGTGAAGTGGTCGAACGTGATGTCCGAGCTGTTGTTCACGATGCTCGCCGGGCGGCCGTCGTCCTTGGCGAACTCCACCGAGCTGTTCACGAACCGGATGCCGGCCGCGTAGTGCAGGTACCAGCCGTACGACGGGCGGGTGCCGATGCTCTTCGGGTTGTAGTCCGTCGCCGTGTTGCTCGGCACGCCCGTGCCCATGGTCCCGCTGCCGCCCGGCACGTTCAGCTTGACGCCGGTGAACGTCACGTCGGAGACGCGGTGGCCGCTGTCCGCGCCCCAGATCGTCGGGCTGAAGTTGCTGCCGGTGTGCGTGCCGGTGACGTTGTCGAACGTGATGCCGCTGATCGACCCGACGCCGGGCTTGTTGCCGCAGCGTTTGCGCGTGCCGATCTTCATCATGATCGGCGAATACGTCCCGGACATCGCGATGTCGCGGTAGTGGACGTCGGAAATCTTGGCGCCGTCCATCGAAACGATGCCGATGCCCGATTTGTGCGCGCCGGTGATCGTGATGCCCGAGAAGTGGTAGCCGGTGAAGTCACCGCACGTCTCGGACCCGAACATCAGCGCGTTGCAGCAGACCGCGGAAAGTTTCGCGCCGGTCACCGTGACGTTCCCGTTCGGCAGTTTCGCGCCGAGCGCGTAGTCGCTCTTGAACACGAGTGCGTCGTCGTTCGCCGCGATGGCGGCGTTCGTGATCGTGACGTTGGTCGTGCTGATGATGTTCCAGCCGTCGCGGTCACTCGCCGTGTCGATGGTCAGGTGGTCGGAAACGACGTTCGTGCAGCCGTTGATCAGCGCCGCGAAGTGGCCGCCCCGGCGCAGTTTGACGCCGGACAGCGTCAGCCCGTCACACCGGGTGAGGGACAGGATCTTGTCGGCCTCGCCGGACTTCGGGTTGCCGGTGATGAGGTTGCCACCGCCGTCGATCGTGCCCGCGCCGGTGAAGCCGATGTTCGTCAGCTTGTCGCCGTAGAACATCGCGTTGTGGAAGTGGCTGTGGCCGTAGTCCTGGTAGTCGTCCCACTGGTTCGACTCGGGCTTGTCGTAGGTGTCCGCACTCGACCCGGTGATCGTCGCACCGGCGTCGAGCTGGATCGTGACGTTGCTCTTGAGGTGGACGGTGTTCGCCGACTTGTAGTTGCCCGACGTGAACCGGACGGTGCCGCCGCCGGCCGCGCCGGCCGCGGTGATCGCCTTGTCGATGGCGGCGGAATCGTTGGCCGACCCGTTTCCCTTGGCGCCGTAGTCCTTCACGTCGTAAACGCCGCCGGGTGCGGCGGCGGAAACGCCGCCACCGGCCACGACCAGCCCCGCCACCGCGAAAGTGATCAGCAGGAGTTTTTTCACGTGCAACCGCCTTGTCATGGAATCGAAGAATTCGGCATGACGGCGGAACACCCAGATTACGAGTGGACCGAACGGAATGTCAAGATCGCCGGGGACCCGCGCCACCCCCGGTCGGGCGCGGGTCCCCCCGGTTCTTTCAGACCTTCTGCAGGCCGGGCTTCCCCGCTTGCACCACGTAGCTGACGTCGTTCTTGATCACCACCGACGCGGGGTCGTACACGCTGACGTCGGACGTCGTCATGAAGTCCGCCCGCATCTCCGACGGCGTGGTCGTCACGCGGACGTAGCCGCGCTCGCCCTTGCAGTACTTGACGTGCGGGTTGTTCGCGTACCAGGCCGCGCTGGGGTCGCCCGCGTTGTCGCTGTTGCTCGTGACCGACGTCGTGACCAGCTCCGAGCCGACGACCGGGGCGCTGTGGTCGAAGTAGTCCAGCCGCAGGTCCGCGGCCCAGTGCCGGTGGACGTCACCGGTGAGCACGACCGGGTTGGCGACCTTGCGGTCGACCCAGCCCTGCTGGATCCGGTTCCGGGAGGCCTCGTAGCCCTGCCAGGAGTCGTTGCCCTCGCAGGTGGCCTTGTTGCCGTCGTTGTCACGCGTGGCGAAGAAGACCTGCTGGCCGAGGAAGTCCCACGTCGCCGGGTGCGACTCGAACTGCTTGAGCAGCCACGCCTCCTCCGTGGCGCCGAGGATGCTGCGCGAGGTGTTGCGCGTGTCGGCGCAGGCCGGACCGGCGTCGCCGGCGGGGTCGACCACCTGGGCGCTGCGGTACTGGCGCGTGTCGAGCATGTGGAAGCGGGCCAGGTTGCCCCACATCAGCTGCCGGTACAGCTGGATCGACGCGCCGTTGGGCTTGGCCGTCGACCGGATCGGCGTGTTCTCGTAGAAGGCCTGGAACCCGGCGGCCTTGCGCGCGGCCGGGGCCGGCGAGGTGGTGCCGTTCCAGTCGTTCATGACCTCGTGGTCGTCGAACACGACGATCCAGGGCGCGATCGCGTGCGCGGCCTGCAGATCGGCGTCGGTCTTGTGCTGGGCGTGGCGGGCGCGGTACTGCGCGAGCGTGGTCGCGTCGTCGGGGAGGGCCAGGCGGCGCGGGTTGCGGTCCTGCGCGGTGCGGTTCGACTTCTTCTCGTAGATGTAGTCGCCGAGGAACAGGACCAGGTCCGGATCGTCGGCCACGATGCCCTTGTACGCGTGGAAGTATCCCTCCTCCCAGTGCTGGCAGGAGCTGAAGCAGTACTTGAGCTGGTTGACCGCGGCGCCGGCGGCGGGCGCGGTGCGGGTCCGGCCGACCGGCGAAATGTAGCCGGAGCTCTTGAACCGGTAGAAGTACTCGCGCGCCGGCTGCAAGCCGATCGGTTCGATGTGGACGCTGTGGCCGGACGCGCTGACCGCGTTCACCGAGCCCCGCTGCACGACCGAGCTGAACGCCTCGTCATTCGCGATCTCCCAGTCGACCGCGTAGGTGGCGTCCGGCATGCCGCCGAAGCCGTCCGAGTTGAGCGGCGAGGGGGCGAGTCTCGTCCACAGCACCACGCTGTCGGGAAGCGGATCGCCCGAGGCGATGCCGAGCTGGAACGGATCGCGGATGGGGGGAGCGGCGGCCGTGGTGCGGGCGTTCGCCCACGACGGCAGCGCCGCCGAAGCCGCGGTGGCGGTGACCGCGGCGAGCCCGCCGAGGAGCACCTTGCGCCGGTTGACCTGACCCATGGGAAAGCCCTTTCTCGTGGTGGACGGGCCTCAGGCCGCGTTGTCGGTGATGCCGTCGCTGCAGGACTTCAGGTCCGGCCTGGCGGTCGTGTAGTTGGCGACGCACACCTTGTAGAAGACCCAGGTGCCGTGCGGGATCGAGACGGCCTTGTCGACCTTCGTGCCCTCGCCGCCGGAGTTCCAGACGTAGAACGGCCCGGCGCCGCCCTTCAGCCAGTAGGCGACCACGGCGGAGTAGCCGTCGGAAGCGGTGTCGTAGACCAGGAAGTGCGAGTCGGACGAGCGGTACTGCCCCTCGCCCGCACAGGCGTCGGCGCACTGGCCGCTGCCCGAGCCGACGCCGCAGTCGGGCGCGATCCGCTCGTCCTTGCCGGTGTAGACGTAACTGTCCGAGATGTACCCGCCGAGCGCGGGCACGTAGTCCCAGAGCGTGCTCGTGCCGTAGGTGCCGGTCACCGAAGGACCGATCGCCTGGCAATCGATGGTCACCGCCGCCCCGTTGGCGACGGTCTTGACGGCCGTGGCGGCCGCGGTGGGCGCCCGGCGGACGTTGAGCGGGTCACCCGCGGTCTTCACGGTCCCGCTCGCCGACGCCGACGCTTCGAACCCGCCGCCGGCCAGGAGTGCGCCGACCGCGGCCAGTACCAGGCCGGAACCGGCGATACGCCGGAGTTTCGAACGCTTCATGGCGGCAGCTTGACTTCGCGCTGTACACGTCTCGTACAAAGCCGCACGTGTGCGCACGGACACACACTCCGAATGGATCTAGCCCCTGCGCCGGACGGGTCCTAGAGTCCGGGACATGGGGGAACTCATCGGGCAGGTTGAGACCACCTCGCTTACCATCCGCGTCCTCGGTCCGCTGGAGGTCACCGCCGCCGGGCGCGTGATCGCCCTCGGCGGCCCGAAGCCCCGGCTGCTGCTGGCCGCGCTGGCCCTGCAGCCGAACGTCGTCGTCTCGACCGACGTGCTGGTGGAAGTGCTGTGGCCACAGGCGGCGCCGCGGTCGGCCGCGGCGAACATCCGCACGTACGTGCACTCGCTGCGAAGGCGGTTCGCCGAAATCGACCCCGCCCTGGGCGAGCGGATCAGCAGCCGGGCCTCCGGCTACCTGCTGACCGCGGCGCCGGGCGAACTGGACCACCTCGCGTTCGCCGCCCTGGCCGGCGAAGCGCAGGAAGCGCTCGACGGCGGTGAAGCCGAAACCGCGCTCAAACTCCTGGACAAGGCCGACGCGCTGTGGCGCGGCGAAGTCCTCGAAGGCCTGCCGCACGACCACAGCTGGGGTGCGACCGTCGCCCGGCTCGCCGAGCTGCGCCTGTCGGTGCAGGAACAGCGTCTCCGCGCGCGGATCGGCCTCGGCCGCTCCGGCGAGGCCATCGCGGAGCTGCGCGGGCTGGTCACCGAGCACCCGCTGCGCGAGGAGCTCTGGGCGCAGCTGATCGTCGCGCTGCGCGCCGCGGGCCGGACCGGGGACGCGATCGAGGCGTACGAGTCGGCCGAGCGGGTCCTGCGCGAGGAGCTCGACGCCGAACCGGGCGCCCGGCTGCGTGAGCTGCGCGCGACCCTGGTTCCGGACAACGTCCTCACCCCGCGCCCCGCCGACGTCGCCCCGGTCTGCCAGCTGCCCCTGGACCTGCCGGACTTCACCGGCCGCGACACGCTGATCCGCGGCGTCGTCACCCTGCTGCGGGAACGCGCGGACTCCGGCACGCCCGCCGTGGTCGTGCTGTCGGGCGCGCCCGGCGTCGGCAAGTCGGCGGTCGCCGTCCGGGTCGCGCACGCGGTCCGCGACGAGTTCCCCGACGGCCAGCTGCACGTCGACTTGGCCGGCACGTCGTCTTCGCCGCGGGCGCCGATGAGCGTGCTCGCCGAGCTGCTGCGCACGCTGGGCATCCCCGACGCCGGTCTGCCGCGCGAGCTGGCCGAGCGCTCGGCGCTGCTGCGGTCCCGGCTGGCCGGGCGGCGGATGTGCGTCGTGCTCGACGACGCCGGCAGCGAGGCCCAGGTGCGGCCGCTGCTGCCCGGGGCCGGGGCCTGCGCGGTGCTGGTGACCAGCCGGATCCGGCTGCCCGGGCTGGCCGGCGCGAAGCCGGTGGACGTCGACCTGCTGCCCGAGGCCGAGGCCGCGCGGCTGCTGGAGGGCATCGTCGGCGGCGAGCGCGTGGCCGCCGAGCCGGAGAGCGCCGCGGCGATCCTGCGCCAGTGCGGGCACCTGCCGCTGGCGATCCGGGTGGCCGGCGCGAAGCTGACGCACCGGCCGGGCTGGACGCTGCGGCTGCTGGCCGACCGGCTGGGCGACGAGCGCCGCCGGCTCGACGAGCTACGCGTCGGCGATCTCGCCGTCCGCGCGAGCGTGACGCTGTCCTACGACCTGCTGCCGATGTCGGCGGCCACGGCGTTCCGCGGGCTGGGCCTGCTCGGGCCGGTCCAGTTCCCGGCGTGGGCGGTCGCGGCCGTGCTGGGCCGCCGCGACGCCGACGAAGTCCTCGACGTGCTGGTCGACGGCCACCTCGTCGAGCTCGTCGGCTCGGATTCGGCCGGGCAGCCGCGCTACCGGTTGCACGACCTGCTGCGCGTGTACGCGGTGGAGCTCGCCGAGCGCAGTGACGCGGCGAAGACCCGGGCCGGCCTGCGGCGGGTGCTGGAGGGGTACCTGGGGCTCGCGCTGGAGGCGGCGCGCCGGATGCCGCTGCACTTCTTCGGCATGTACTGCGACGACGAACTGCCGCGCCCCGGCGTCCCCGAAGGCGTGCTGCCCGAAGACCCGACCGCGTGGTTCGCGGCCGAGCGGCACACGACCGTCGCGGCGGTTTCGCTGGCCGCCCAGCACGGGTTCGACGACCTGGCCTGGCAGCTGGCTTCGGCGCTGACGCCGTACTTCGACCTGCGCGGACCGCAGGATGATTGGCACAGCACGCATCTGGTCGCCCTGGCGGCGGCCCGCCGGGCGGGCTCGGCGCGGGCCGAGGCGATCGTCCAGCGCAACCTCGGGCAGTACCTGCTCTATCAGGACGAGTACGCCGAGGCGCGGGTGGCGTTCGAGGAGTCGAAGAAGCTGTTCGACTCGGTCGGTGACATCCAGGGCGTCGCCGTCGCCCTGACCGGGATTTCGACGATCCTGCGCATCGAAGGCGAGGACGACCTGGCCCTCGACCACTGCCACGAGGCGCTGAAGCTGTTCGCGGAGGCCGACGACCCGAACGGCGAAGCGGTGGCCCGCCTCGGCGCGGGCGCGGTGTGGATGTCCCGGGGGTGTTACGCGGCGGCGAAGCGCTGGATCACGGACGCGCTGGAGCTGTCGGCCTCGATCGGCGACCGCCACCGGGAGGCCCACGCCCTCAAGCGGCTCGGCCTGCTGTTCCAGCACCAGGGCAACCTGGCGGCGGCCCGCGAGCACGTCGACCGGGCGATCGCGATCTTCACCGACCTCGGTGACGACCACTGCGTGGGGTACGCGAACCAGAACCTCGGGGAGCTGTGCCTGCACAGCGGGGACTTCGCGCACGCGCAGTTGCTGCTGGTGAACTCGCTGGCGGTGCACCGCCGCAACGGTGACCGCCGGTCGGAGGCGGAGGTTTCGCAGTTGCTCGGGGAGCTGCACCGGGCGCTTTCCCAGCCGGAGCGGTCGCGGGACTACTCGGAGCGGGCGCTGGCGATCTGGCGTGAGCTGTCCACCCGGCCGAAGGAGCCGCCGGTCGTCGTGGCGGAGCGGCCGCACATCGCTTCCGCCTGAGCCACCGCGGCGAAACCGCCCTCGTGCAGGGCACAGGTGACCTTGGATCTCGCCGTGGCTTCGCGGTCGCGACCGCGCTCCTGTGGTGGCGCTGGGAGCGCCGGCCGCAGCCGGCCCGGACACCCGGCTGATCGCAGGCCGGCTCCGACGACTACACCCGGCCACCCGTGTTCGATCCGGGGGAGACACCGCCACCAGGACTTCTGCTGCCCGGCGCGTAGGCCGCTTCCGCCCGGCGCACAATCTGCTTGTACGGATCATGTACGCCGTCCCGTCAGTCTTTCGCCACCTTCGAACAAACAGGTGCGAGAGGAGAACCGGGGATGATCCGGATCATGAAAGCCGGCCGCGTGACCGCGGCGGTTCTGGCCGCCGGGGCGGTGACGGCGCTGGCCGGAGCCCCCGCGCAGGCCGCAACGGCGCCGTCCGCCGGCACGAACTGGACGGCCGATTTGTCCACTGTGGACAACGACGACGTCAACGTCACCGGTGCGGGCGGTGCGCTGACCCTGTCCGACACCGCTTGGCACAGAACCGCCCAGGTGTTCGCCGGCAGCGAGGGCAGCCTGACCACCGCCGAGCAGAAGCTCGGCTCGCCGTCGAACCGCGTCAGCGCCGAACTGAGCGCCGACACCCCCAAGGGCACCTCGGTCGACGTCGACGTCCGCGGCCGGACCGGCGCGAACGACTGGACCGAGTGGACTCCCGCCGGCACCGCGCTGAAGAGCACCGTGAGCGAGGTGCAGGTGCGGATCAGCCTGCACAGCACCACCGACGGCGTGCGGCCCTCGGTCAAGAGCGTCGCGCTCAGCGCCGACAGCGTCCCGCAGGCCAACGCGCTGGCCGCCTCGACCGCGCTGACCTACAAGATCTACGCCACCCGCGAAGGCCTGACCGGGCGCACGACCGCCAACGGCCACGTCATCACCAACCGCGACCACTTCGTCGCGCTGCCGTCCGGGCGCGCCCTGTCGAGCAAGGGCACCGGCACCTACACCGTGCGCATCTGCAAGACCGACGGCAGCCGGTGCGAGTACGCCCCCGTGTGGGACGTCGGCCCGTGGAACACCAAGGACGACTACTGGAACCCGGCGTCGGTGCGCTACGAGTACAAGGACCTCCCCCAGGGCCAGCCCGAGGCGTACGCCGCCTACCACAACAGCTACAACGGCGGTAAGGACGACCTCGGCTACAAGGTGCAGAACCCGGCAGGCATCGACCTCGCCGACGGCGTCTTCTACGACGGGCTCGGCATGTCGGACAACGGCAACGTCAACGTCACCTACCTGTGGACCGGCTCCGACAAGACCGGCGTCGTCAGCACGGCGGGCGACCCGATGAACGTCCGGGCGAGCGCCAGCACTTCGGCCGCCATCAAGGGCCTGGCGGCGAACTACGCCAAGGTGAACATCGAGTGCTACGTCGAGGGTGACACGGTCGCCGGCCAGTTCGGCACGACCAACATCTGGGACCGGATCGGCCCGAACAACTACATCTCGGACACCTACGTCCAGACCGGCTCGGACGACCCCGTCGCCCCGCACTGCTGAACCCCGATCATCGCGGGGGTCGACTGCCCTCACCCCCGCGATAACGGCGAAGGCCCGGTGTCCCCCGCCGGGCCTTCGCCCATTTCCCCGCCATTCCGCTCAGCGGCACACAATTCACAAGCGTGAACAAACTTCCGCCGGGTGTACAACCGCCCGCCGGGCATGCAAAAATTCCGGGCACTCTCCTCCCCACGGAATCACGGAATGGCGGGCACCTGTGAGCGTTTCCCGGAGAACCCTGCTGACCACCGCGGCCGGCGCCGCGGTGGCGGTGGGCGCCAGCACCCCGACGGTCGCTTCCGCGGCCACCTCCGACCACCCCGACCTGGCCTCGGCCACCCGGACGCTCCGCCAAGCGGCCGATTACGCGGTGGCCAAGCTCCGCGCGGTGGCCCCCGGCGTCACCGCGTTTCCGGTCGGCACGAAGTTCGAGAAATGGACCTATTCACAGAACGGCGACTGGGTCGGCGGATTCTGGCCCGGTCAGTTGTGGCTGGCCTGGCTGCACAGCGGCGAGGAACAATTCAAAACCCTCGCACTGGCTTCCGCGGAAAAACTCGCGCCGCGCCAGAACGACACGGGCACGCACGACCTCGGCTTCCTCTTCTACCCCTCCTGGGTGACCGCGTGGCGGCTCACCGGCGACGAGAAGTGGAAGGCGGGCGCGGTGCAGGCCGCGTCGTCGCTGATCAAGCGGTACAACCCGGCGGGCCGGTTCATCCGCGCCTGGGGCGCGCTCAGCGACCCGAACAACGCCGGCCGCGTCATCATGGACACGATGATGAACCTCGACCTGCTGGCGTTCGCGAGCAAGCAGACCGGGGACCCGCGGTACCTCGAGATCGCCGTCGCGCACGCGAAGACGGCGCAGCGGAACTTCCCGCGCCCCGACGGGTCGACGCCGCACGTGTTCGACTTCGACCCGGTCACCGGCGCGCCGATCGGGCCGAACACGGTGCAGGGCTACAGCCCGACGTCGTGCTGGTCGCGCGGGCAGGCCTGGGGCGTCTACGGGTTCACGACCATCCACCGGCGCACCGGGGACCCGGAGTTCCTGGCCACGGCCCGGCGGCTCGCGGACTTCGCGCTGTCCCGGCTGACGCCCGACCACGTGCCGGTGTGGGACTACCTGGCCCCGCAGGCGCCCGACGACGTCAAGGACGCGTCCGCCGGCGTGATCATGGCGTGCGGTCTGCTGGACCTCGCGGAACTCACGCACCGCCCGCACTACCGGGAGAGCGCGCTGCGGATCCTCACCGCGGTGGCCCGGACGTGCCTGACGACGAAGTCGACCCGCGCCGAGGCGAGCGTCGCCCGCTGCACCCGCAACCGGCCGAACGAGGACGGCGTCGAGGTGTCGCTGCCCTACGCCGACTACTACCTGCTGGAAGGCATCCTGCGGGTGCTCGACCGGCGCAAGGTGGACCGCGCGATCGATCTTTCGAGCGTGTAGCGGCGCCCGGGGAGGCCGCCACCTCCCCGGACGCGTTGTTCAATGGTGGTGGTGCGCGTGCACCTTGGCGTGGCCGAGGCCGCGCCCGATCATCCACTTGTTGACCGGCACCGTGACGACGAACGCGATCGCCAGCGAAAGCGCCAGTGCCAGCCAGAAGAGCAGGCTGGCCAGCCCGGCGTCCATCGCCCCGGGAACCGCCACGACCACGGTGTTGTCGATCAGCTCCATCACGGCGATCGACACGGTGTCCGCGGCCAGCGCGACCTTGAACGCCGCCGCCGCGCCGAGCCCCGACTTCAGGACGCCCCGCATGGTCAGGCCGTACCCGAAGACGAAGGCAAGCACGATCGAGAGGACCACAGTCGCCGCGTTGTGCAGGCCGAACGCCGTGCCCAGCACCATGCCGAGCACCTCACCGATGGCACAGCCGGTCAGGCAGTGCAGAGTCGCCTGGATCGCCGTCGCCCACGAAGCCCCGTGCTGTTCGTTCATGCCCCGCAATATACCCCCAGGGGGTAATGTACGCACGTTCCACCGGTCACGCCACCGAGGCGAGCTGCGGTGCTACCGAGCGTGACCGAAGGCGGCCGACCAGGGCATCCACCTCCGGCGACACTCGAGACAGAACTCACTTCCGTAACCCTTTGCGCACATCCCGTTGACCACAGTTACCCGGGGCCCTACGTTCGCCCTTGGTCTCCACCATGCGCAGACCCATCGAACCGATCGAATTGCCTGAGGAACGGGTGGAGATGCGAGGGCCGACGAAGACCTTCCGGCGGGTCGCGACGTTGCCGCTGGTGGCGGCGCTCGCACTCGGAGGCTGCTCGGACCAGCTGGGCAGCCCGCCCGCGCCGCCGCCGACCCGGATCGAGTTCGTGCCCAAGGTCCGCGACATCCCGTACTTCGACGCCATGAACAACGGCGGCCTGGAGGCGGCGAAACAGCTGGGCGTGGTGTGGCACTCGACCGGGCCGGAGACCGTGGACCCGGCCGCGCAGGTGACGATCCTGCGTGAGCTGATCGCGAAGAAGGTCGACGTCATCGTCGTGGCCCCGAACGACCCGGCCGCGCTCGCCGGCGTGATCGCCGAGGCCAGGGCGAAGGGCATCCACGTGCTCACCTCCGACACCGACGCGCCGGGCACGCAGCGCGAGGTGTTCGTCAACCAGGCCAGCGCGCAGGGCATCGGCACCGCGCTCGTCGACGCGCTGATGGCCAAGACCGGCGGCACCGGCCAGTACGCGATCGTCTCCTGCGGCCCGGCCGCGGCGAACCTCAACTCGTGGATCGCCGTCCAGAAGGACTACGCGGCCGCGCGCTACCCGAAGGCGGAGCTCGTCGACACCGTGTACGCGGGCGAAGACGAAAACACCGCGACGGCGCTGGCCAAGCAGCTCATGGCCGCCCACCCGGGCCTGGCCGGGCTGATCGGCGAGTGCACGACGTCCGCGCCCGGCGTCGCGAAGGCCGTCGATGACGAGCAGAAGATCGGCCGGGTGTTCACCGTCGGCGTCGGGACGCCGCAGGCCATCAAGCCGTTCCTGCTCAAGGGCTCGTGCTCGCAGTCGGTGCTGTGGAACGTCGAGTCGCTGGGCTACCTGACCGCGTGGACGGCGAAGCAGGTCGCCGACGGCAAGCCCCTGAGCCCGGTGAACAAGGTGAGCCTGGAGCTGCCGGCGGTGAAGTACGACGCCGCGGCGAAGACCGTCCTGCTGGGCGACCCGCTGCTCATCACCGCCGACAACGTCGACCAGTTCAAGTACTGACCGGGCTCACCGGTGCCGGCGCACGTGGCCGACCGCCGCACCCCCGCCGAGCACGAGGATCAGTGCCGTCAGGCCCCAGCGGCGTTTCTCCTCGGTCCGCCGTCCGGTGTCCTGGGCCACCGGCTCGGTCTTCTTCTCCGTACGCGCGTGGGACCTCGTCGTCGGCGGCGGGGGCGACGGAGCCGGGGTGGCCGGCGTGGGCGTGACCACCGGCGGTGGCGTGGGTGCCGGCACCGGGGCCGGGGGCAGGACGACGGGCTGTTCCACCGGTGGTGGCGGCGGGGGCGGCTCAGGTGACGGCGTCTCGGTCCGGGGCGGCGGCTCCGACGACTGCCCCGGAGGCGTCGTCGGCGGGGGTGACGTCGTCGGCGGGCGTAACGCCGACTCGGAGAGGCAGCCGGCCGCGTCTCCGCTCACCAGGGGTGGCCCGGTCGCGACCGCCGTGGCCTGACCCGAGCCGTCACGCGGCAGGCGGAACATGACGCTGCGCCGGCCGGCCTGGTTGGCCGTGGCGTAGATCGCGCCGGGGGCGAGCACGACCGACCCGTACGCGCCGCCGTCGGGGAACCGGAGCCCGGGCACCACCGCGACCTTCCCGCTCGACGGGTCGAGGGTGACCACCGAGCTGTCCCCGCGCGAAGTCGCCGAGACGCCGTAGAGGAGCCCGTCCGCCGGGTCGAAGGCGAAGTCGTCGACGCCGACGGCGAGCGACACCGGCCGCAGCGACGTCCGGTGCACCACCCGCACGTATTCCGCGCCCGCCGGGTTGATGTCCACTGTGTACAGATCACTGCCCTGCCGGACGTACCAGCGGTCGCCGTCGATCGCGCCCGCGGTGGCCCCGGTGACCGGGCTCCACACCGGTTCCCGCGCGCCGGCCCGGCCGATCACGCCCAGGTCGGTGACCACGCCGGCGGCGTCGATCCGCACCGCGTGCGCGCCGTGGTACCGGCCGGCGCGGGTGCCGTCGGCGACGCCGTAGACCACGCCCTGCGCCGCGGAGTAGCCCATCGCGTTGATCCAGTACCCCGCCTGGCTCACCCGCCGCGTGACACCGCCGGGCAGCGACAGCAGCCGCAGCGTCGTCGGCGCGCCGCTGCGTTCGTTCTCCGCCTGCAGGACCGTGCAGCCGGCCGGCTCCCGCGCCACCGCGAGGCGGGACACGGGGGGCGCGAGCCAGCCCGACGCCGCCAGCAGCGCCGAGACGGCCGCGGCCACGCCGAACGCCGCCGCCCAGCGGGCCCGCGTGCCGGTCAAGCCAGCCTGGCCAGCGCGGAGGTGAACGCCTCGGGGGGCACGCTGACACCGCCGCTGAACGGGTTCTGCAGCTGGTAGATCGCGAACAGCAGCAACGTGATCGTGCCGGCCAGGGTGGACACGATGACGACGTGCGCGGCCAGCCGCGTGCCGCCGAACAGGTTGGGCAGCAGGATGGCCGTGATCAGGCTGCCGAGGATCAGCGCGAACCAGACGACCGCGCCGACCCCGCCGGCGCCGGAGTGGGACAGCCGCTGCTGCCGGGCCTGGTAGACCGACCAGAGCTGGTTGCTCGCCTCGGTCTTGCGGTCCAGCAGCCAGTCGTCGTCGGCCGGGGCTTCCGCCACCGCCTGGCGCATCTGGTCGAGCTGCGAAGCACCCGTGGCGGGTACGTCGCCGCCGTCGGCCAGGCGCGGCCACTCCTGCTCCTCGACCGTGCGCGCGTAGGCCGAGGCGAGCTGGTGCACGCGGTCCTTCGTGACCTCGGGCAGCGCGTCGGCCGCCCAGGTGGCGGCGACCAGGCCGTCGGCTTCGGCCTGCGCGTTCTGGCCCACGGTGCCGACCGAGTCGTACAGCGAGATGAGGACGAACGCGACCAGGACCGCGTGCAGCCCGCCGACGATGGTGAACACCTGACCGGCCGCGTCGTTGTTGCCGGGCCTGCCTTCGTCGTCCCGGCCGAACCGGCGGACCAGGTAGGCGATCAGTCCGCCGACGCCGGCCGCACCGGCCACCCAGAGACTGCCGGCCACGAAGATGTTCATCCGGGTCCTTTCGCCCGCGAAGCGCGGGAAGCACTGCCCGGCACATTCCACGGCCGGGACCGCCCAAGTTAGTCATCCATTTACGGGCCGACAACAGCAACGGCGGAATTCATCCGAGTGGCCGCAAAAATCCGCTCTCGTCGCCGGTTCGGCGCAGTTACCGGACACCGGGACACTTTCTCCGTTTCGCACGGCGATCATGGTGGACCGCTGCGGAGCTGGGCCTTCCCGACCGGGTGACAGCCAGAAACAGGCAGTCACCACGTCCGGACCGGCCCTCCGCGGGACGCCATCCGAAACCCACCCAGGTCGAACACGTGGTTTCGCCGGTGACCCCGATCGTGTCATTGTGCGACCGGACGCCGTTGCTATGTTGATTCGGCGGAGCCGCAAAACCAGGCGGATATCAGCGACAAAAGATCATGACCGGCGTGCCTGCTGGGGACGCCGTACGTGCCGAACGCGAATGATTGGGTGGTCCTCGTTGTGACTGTCACCGACCCGGTGGAATCCGAGCAGGCCCCGTCGAGCCTGGGACGGGCAGCGGCCCGGACCCTGGCCACCACCACCAAATCCGTCCCCCAGATGCAGGGCATCTCCTCCCGCTGGCTGCTCAAACTCCTCCCCTGGGTCGAAGTCGCAGCCGGGTC